>NZ_DCJO01000002.1:0-36702 GCF_002320075.1 Intestinimonas sp. UBA1698
TCCCTGGGTGTGGGTGATCGAGTTCGAGCGGATCAGCAAGGATGAGGCCCTTGGAGGTGGCGGTAATTGAAGAAATACTCTGAATTGTTGGAATGCTGGGAACAAGAAGCCTATCACGACCATTACGGCGAAGATTGGCTGGCTGAGATTGGTGAGGGCGTGAAGTTTTATGCCGTTACATGCGAAGCGGAGGGAAAGCGGCCGACCTTTGCTGGGCTAATCCGGTACATCAAAAAAAAAGAGATGCTGCTCACCGACGGAGGAGGGACAGGATGACTGAACCGAAATGCTCCAACTGCTTTATGCGCGGGGTGTGTAAGGCGCATAGTGTTTGCGAAGATTGGGACGGGGACTGCCAGATATGCAACTTAGCCGGTGAGCCGGTTTTGCGGGACTACTGCGTGGATTGCGACTAGGAGGAGGATGTGGACGATGGCTGAACTGAATGTATGCATATTTTGCGGGAAGGAGCCGGAGAAACCAAGAGTATACGGATATCAGCTTACCCCCAGGCGCAATACATGTTATTGCATTGACCATTCTTGCGACAACGGTTTACTCGTTAGCGTACATGGATTTTCGCGGGAAGAAGTTGTTGAGAAGTGGAACAAGATTATGTCCGCCGCCGATGTTGCGCCAGTGGCGCGGTGTAAGGACTGCAAAATGAACCCCGTTGAAATGTACATATTTAAGAAAGCCCTGGCCCACTACGGCCCAGAAGCGCAGATCAAGATGCTGTACGAAGAGATGGCGGAGCTGCAGCTTGCCGTCTGTAAGCATGGCCGCGGCGCTGACAATCTCGATAACATCGCCGAAGAGCTCGCGGACGTTGGCATCATGCTCGATCAGATGCGGCTGCTCTTTGACGTTGCCCCGTTATCGGAGGCCAAGCGCGGCGAGAAGGTGGCCCGGCTGGCGGAAAGGATGGATAGAGATGAGGATCGATGAACTAATTTTGAGCCTGCGCCGAGGGATCCACGGGTGCGCGATACTCCGCGAGGTCAAGCAAAGATTGATCGATCTTGAGTGGCGGGACCCTGACGTCGAGATCCCGAGGGACGATAGCTTTATCCTTGCGCTGGTAAGCGGGAAGCCAAAAGCGAATATCACACTGATAAGCGCTGCTTGCATTGCAAGCTATTGCGATAGCGATGGGTGGATCGTTGAAGAATACCCCGAGTGGGAGAATCCCACGGTGGAATGGTGGATGCCGATACCGAAGCCGCCGGAGATGAGCGAATGAAACAAGACCTGTGCGGGGCCTGCCTACCAGGATCGTTTGCGGGGACAGTTCTGACGCGGGACACCCGGCATAGGGCCGGAATAGTAAACAGATTGGCCAACAAAAGATAAAAGGGAGGGCGGGGCATTGCCACGCCTATTCCCATCGAAAGAAAGGGCTGTTATATGGGACATGAAGTAATGATTTTAAAAGTGCCGGGAATGACTAAAGTCTCTTGCGTAGAAGAAATGCGGGATTATGTCCTAGAATGCCTGCAGCTTGGACTGCTCATCATCGGACAGGACGTCTCATGGGAGTTCGTGGACGTCCCTGATCTGGGCGGCGTTACCATTTTTGGCGCCGATGTTGATGCAGTTCAATTCATAAACCGCACGTCCCTAGGTCCAACACAGCCGCAACCAGATCCTCCCGCGGAGTCAGATGCAGACCAGAGCAATTTTACGGGACGGTATGCGGCCGAAAAGCGGGCGGTTTATGATCGGCTGCTGTGCTTTCGCCAAGCGCGGGGTCTTGGGTGTCTGCGTGAACTCGTGGGCGGCGACCTGACAGAGACCATGCTTAGGTCGGCTCTCCTTGGAGAAAAGCTGACAATCGGCGATTGGAGGCTCATCGATCAGGCGTTAGCCCGGGCGGAGGGTTAAAATGGCAAAGCGAATCAAAACAGTCACTGGAGGCCGTCTGTCTGCTGTTGTTTGCTATACCATACCGACTGTCCGAGATGACCCGGAAGAGCGGGCACGCCGAGGCCGAATGTCAAAGGAGGCCCAAGAGCTGATCAACATGCGCAGGTCATGGCAAAAGCTGGAGATGATGCTGGCAGCCAATTTTTGCGCGAGGGATCTGCATGTGGTGCTGACCTATGGCGACCAGCATCTTCCCCCAGACCGGGATGCCGCAAATAAGCTGCTCCGCAAGATGTTGTCCCAACTTCGAAAATACCGGAAGGCACGTGATATGGATACAAAGTACATATACGTCACTGAGCAGCTATCGGCCGAGGGTGGCCGACTCCACCATCATATGGTACTCAATGGCACGGGGAATGATGTGGATATCATCCGATCCCTCTGGCCGTATGGCCAGGTGGAGATAGAGCAGTTAGATGTATGGACGGGGTATGAGGCGTTGGCAAAGTACCTGACTAAAGAGCCAAGGGAAGTCGGGAAAACAGAAAACGGAGCGAGGACCTGGACTCCATCCATCGGCTTGGCAAAGCCAAAAGCGGAAAGCGACAATGTTAAGGACAATGTAACAGTTATGGCCCCACCTGGGGCGATCATTTTGGACCGCAGAGAAAAGCATAACGAGTTTGGCGATTATCTGTATCTCAAATACATCATGCCGGAAAAGAAGGAGCTGAAGAAAGGCCAAAGACCACCGCGCAGGCGGAAAAAGGAATAGCCCTCGCGTCTTTTATCTGTCTGGAAACCATCTGTAACAACCCCAAGGGGAAAAGAGAAAGTCGGTGAAAAGGTTGCAATATCCCTCTGAATCTGATAAACTGACCATAAGGAACGGATGGCTTATGTGCCCTGTCTGCGGAAAGGGCAAGGTCCTGAAGCTCCTGGACCACACCATCGCCCATGATCTTCCGGTGTATTGCCGGAGGTGCGGAAAAGAAAGCATTGTGAATATCGAAGCGCCTGAGCCAGCGTCCCATGAGACCAGCGCCTGAGCCAATGACAACCCGTGATGGGTGTCGTGGCTTGGGCGCTTTTTGTTTGCCTGGAGGTGATAGCCCATGGCCTTAAAGCCGCTCCGGCCATGCAGACATCCTGGTTGCCATATGTTGACCCGAGATGGGTATTGTCCAGCCCATAAGCCCAAGCAGGCACAGCGCCGCGAAAGTGCCGAGTGGCACTGGATGTACTTCACCCCGGAGTGGACCGACATGCTCCGGCCGGGCCAGTTGTTGCTGGAGCCATTCTGCCGCGAGTGTGCCCGGCGCGGCCTGCGGACTCCGGCGACACGGGTGGACCACAAGGACCCACACCGTGGGGACTGGGCGAAATTCACTGACCCGAGTAATTTGCAGAGCCTGTGCGAACGCCATCATAACCAGAAGACGGCTCTGGAAATGGCCGAAAGACAGCGTAAATTGCGCCAAAAGTAAACGCCTCGACCGGGTAAAAGCGGACCAGGCTTAGGCGCATGCGCATGTGCCCGGGTCACGCTCGCGCTTAGTATCTACGACGCCGAAGGCGTCGGATACCCTCACCCCGCCCCGAGAAAGTTTCAACGGGCAGACGCATAACCACAGGCAGCCCTCTGTGCGAGATTTTTTCCCCACGGGAGATTTTTCGGGCTGCGGCCGGGAGACTTTAGCCGGCGATCCGTTTAGCCGGCGATCAGGATAGGAGGCGGCCAAAATGGCCAGAGGAAAGAAAACACCAGCGGTGCGCGTTGCCTGCCGTGGCGACGTGATGAAGCGCGTGGAGGAGATCGTCCCCTACGCCCGTAATGCCAAGATTCACAGCGAGGACCAAATTGCCCGGTTACGGGCCAGCCTGCGGGAGTTCGGCTTCGTCCGTCCACTCCTCATCGACGCCCAGGGTAATCTGCTCGCCGGGCACGGGACCCTGGAGGCCGCCAAGGCTGAGGGCATGACGGAGGTGCCCTGCAATCTGGTGGAGGGGCTCACCGATGCACAGCGCCGGGCCTACATCCTGGCTGACAATAAGCTGGCTGAGCTGGCCGCCTGGGACGAGGCCATGGTCGGTCTGGAACTGGAGGGGCTGGAGGAGCTCGGGTTTGACCTGACGCTCACGGGCTTCACCCCGGAAGACATCCAGATCGATGAGGTTGCGGCACCGGAGGAGACCGCCGAGGACGAGGCGTCTCCAAAGCTCCGCAAACGCTACACCTGCCCGCAGTGCGGGTGTGAGTTCGACGCAAAATAGTATCCGGCGGGGGCCTGGAGGGAGGTAATGTCATGTCCGGAACACGGCAGACACTGGAGGTGCTGGAGGGTAGTGGGAAAAAGCACCTGACCAAAAAAGAAAAGGGCGAGCGGGCAGCCGCCGAGGTCCGGGCCGAGGTCCCGAAGCAGATCCGGCCGCCGGAGTACCTGCCGGAGGCCTTGAAGAAGGAATTTCGGGCCTTGGGCGGCAAGCTGAAGGAGGCCGGGCTCCTGACTGTTCTGGATTACGACACCCTGGCCCGGTACCTGCTGGCCAAGCAGAGTTATCTGGCCGCCACGCAGGAGGTGCTGAAAATCCAGCGGGGACGGACGGAGGCCGGAAAGCGGGTGATCGACATGGAAGCCCTGGACGGGGCGACCCGCGTTCAGGACCGATTCTTCAAGCAATGCCGTGGAGCGGCCAACGACATGGGCCTGACCGTCACCAGCCGGTGCCGCTTGGTGCTGCCGCCGGGCGCGGGTGGAAAGGCGCCGGAGGAGAACCCATTTGAGCGGATGATGCGGGAGCGGATGCACCGTGCCTGAGATGCTTACCCTGGCCCCGGGCGTAGAAGTGCCCGTCCCGGACGACGGAGCGGAGCTGCGCTACAGCTCCGAGGCCGTGCAGGACACGGTGGACTTTTTCAGCCTGCTGTGCTACGGCCAAAACGAGTGGGCAGGCAAGCCCTTTGAGCTTCAGCCCTGGGAGATGGACGCCATCACCCAGTTTTACGGGGTGCAGACCCAGGATGAGGACGGCTCCTGGGTCCGTTACCGCCGTTTCCTTTACGACGAGCTGCCGAAGAAAAATGGAAAGACCGAGTTTGCCGCCGGCCTCGGCCTGAAGCATCTGCTCTGGGACGGGGAGGCCAGACCGCGGGTGGGCGTCTTCTCCTCGGATAAGGAGAACGCCACGCAGGTCTACGAGGCGGCCAAGTACATGGTGGAGCACACCTGCCTGGGCCAGCCGGAGCATGATCCCATCGCCTGGGCGGTGGACTCCCGGAAGGAGATCCATACCAAATACGGCGGCGTCATGAAGATCTACTCCTCCGACGCCGAGACCAAGCATGGATATTCCTTTAGCTGCATCATCATCGACGAGCTGCACGCACAGCCCAACCGGCGGCTGTGGGACGTACTGATTTCCGGCTCCAACGCTGCCCGGCGGCAGCAGGCGGTGATCGTGCTGACCACCGCCGGCGACGACCCGGACCGGACCAGCATCGGCTGGGAGATCCACGAGCAGTGCCGGCGCATCCTGGCCTGGCGCGCCGGCCGGCCCGAGCGGGAGCTGGACGAAGACGACCCTGCCTGGTGCCCCATCATGTACGGATTGTCGGTCCTCACCGGCGACGACCCGGACCGGATCGCTGCGCTGGATATCTACGACGAACAGCTCTGGTACCTGTGCAATCCGGGCCTGGGCCACAACCTGAAGCTCCGGGACTTCCGGGCTGAGGCCCGGGCGGCCCAAAAAAGCGAGGTTAAGGAGCGCCTCTTCCGCTGGCTTCGGCTCAATCAGTGGATCTCTACCAAGGTAGTAGGCTGGGTGCCGCTGACCATCTATGACAAAACACAGTGGAACCGGCCGGAATGGCAGGGACTGTCTGTGCTTGAGCGGCGGACGGCAGTCCGGAAGCGGCTGCGGGGCAAGCGGTGCTTTGGCGGGCTGGACCTGTCCAAGAGCACCGACCTGACGGCCTTCGTGCTGCTCTTCCCGCCCCAGGAGGGCCTGGAGACCTGGGTGGCGCTCTTTTGGGCCTGGGTCCCTCTGGACGACCTGGAGGGGCGGGAGCAGCGGGACGGAGTGCCCTATGGGGATTGGATACGGGCGCAATTTTTGACCGGATGCCCCGGCGATATCATCGACTACGACCGGGTGGAGGAAACCATCCGGCAGGCCGCCCGGGATTATCGCATGGAAACGCTGGGCCTTGACCCGGCGCTGTCCTGGACGCTGTCGCAGCGGCTGATGCAGGCCGGCGAAGGAGCGCGGCCCCTGGAGGTCATTGAGATCCCTCAGACCATGATGGGCATGTCCCCGGGCATGAAGGAGGTGGAGCGGCTGCTGCGCAAGCATGAGATGCTCCACGAGCACAACACCTGCGCCCGCTGGTGCTTTGGCAATGTACGCTGCGCCACCGACGGCAATGAGAACACAAAGCCCATGAAAAACCGAAGCCCGGGGCGGATCGATATCACGGTTGCCTGGATCATCGCCATGGCGGCCGCACTGATCAAGCTGCGCAGCGGCCCTGGCTTTGATACCGCCAAGCTGGAGGAGGATTGGAGCCTATGACTGAAAAACCGTATGACATGGAAAGGATCGCCCGCCGTGAGGCGCGGAGGCGGGCAAGAGGAAAAGCGGCGCGCGTGCTGGGGACCTACCTGGACGATCTGCTGGCCGTAGCCGCAGGAGGGTGCCTGATCACAGCGGCCGCACTGGCCGTGGGCGCCGCCGCAGCCTTCGGCGTGGCGGGCGTCTGCCTGGGCGCTTATGCTCGGATCGTCGCCCGGGGGAGAAAGGGGTAAGCCATGCTTTTGTCCAACAGCATCCGAGCGAGGCCCAAGGCCAGCGCATCCTACCAGGAGATTGCTTGGGACGACGTGCAGACATGGTTCCGCACGGTGTTCTTCTCCGGCGAGGAGTACCCGGACAGCCGGACGGGAGCGGAGCGGCTGTCTCCCATCGCGGCGGCACACCGCATCTATACGGGGGCCATGAGCGTGCTGCCGTACAGCCTGTACCAAAAGAACGGAGACGCCCGCATTCCGCAGTCGGACCAGGCGCTGGACTACCTGCTGAAGGTTCGGGCCAACGAGCGCATGAGCCCGGCTCTGTGCAAGAAGATCATCGCATCCAACGCTTTCTGGCATGGGACCGGGTACGGCTGGATCGTCCGGGACGGGCTGGGACGCATTACGGACCTCATCCCGCTGGACGCCTCCACCTGCCGTATCCGATGGGACGGGGAGGCGAGGCACTACTGGTATGACTTCACGGTGGACGAGCTCTCCATCACTCTGGCGCCGTCCCAGCTCGTGATCGTGTTTTTCGATAGCTACGACGGAGTCCACGGCCGGGGCGTGCTGGACCTGGCCCGGGAGACCATCAAGGCTGACGGCTCGGCCCAGATGTACGGCCGTAAGTTCTATCAAAACGGAGCCCGCATGAGCGGTATCGTCGAAGTGGACGCCGATCTGGGGAAAGACGGCCGGGAGAGGATCAAGAAGGAATTTACCCGGTATGCGGCCGGGGCGGAGGACGCCTTCAAGGTGGCAGTGCTCACCCGTGGTTACAAGTATACCCCCATGGGCCTGAGCCAGAAGGACAGCCAGTATATCGAGAGCCGAAGCTTTTCCGTAGAGGAGGTATCCCGCTTTACCGGCATCCCAGCCTATATGCTCCAGACGGGAAAGCAAAGCTACCAATCCAATGAGCAGCAGCAGCTTGACTTTGTTGAGAACACTCTGTTGCCCCATGTGACGGCCTGGGAGCAGGAAATGAGCTACAAGTTGATTGGCGGGCGTCGTCAGGAGCAGGGCTGGTATCTGCGGGCTAACGTGGGGGTACTGCTGCGGGGCGACAATGAGAGTCGAAGCCGCTTTTATGAAAAGATGATTCAAAACTCTGTGTACTGCCCGGATGACTGCCGGGCTTTTGAGGAGAAGGACCCAATCCCAGGTGGGCTGGGACAGAAGTTCCTGGCAACCAAGAACCTGGCATCCCTGGAAGCCGTGGTAAACGGCACAGCAGGGGAGCCGGTCAAGCCGTAAGGCTGTCTGCGGCCGTGCAAAGGCGCGTCCGCTTCCACCTCCGGGCGAACCCGCCCGCGATTTTTCCCCCGCGGCCCGCCGCGGGCAGCACCAGATCAGAAAGGAGAGATGCTTATGGATATCCCCCTCAGAGGCGAATTGTGGGACAACGACAGCACAGACATCCTGCGCTGGTGGGGTTGGCGGGACATTACCGCCCCCATGGACGTGGCGCAGGCGCTGGAGCAGGCCGACGGAGAGGAGGTCACGCTGCTCATTAATAGCCCGGGCGGATCGATGGCTGTTGGCAACGAGATCCGCTCCATGCTGCGCCGGTATCCCGGCAGGACCCGGGCCCTGTTCCAGGGCTACGGCGCATCGGCGGCCACCCTGGCCGCGGCCGGATGCCGTGAGATTCAGAGTGAGCCAGGCGCCCTACTGTGCTACCATAACCCAATCGGGGAGCAGGACGGGGATTACAGGGATATGGAGCTTGCGGCTGAGGGTCTCAAAAACGCCCGGGACTGCGTACTGGAGGTCTATACGGCCCGAAAAGGCTGCAAACCCCGGGAGGACCTGATGGAGCTGATGGACAAAGACATCTGGATCAGCCCCACCCAGGCGCTGGAGTATGGACTGATCGACGGGATCGTGCCCCTGGAAGGGGAGGAACCGCCGGGGCCGGGGACCATGCTGGCCGCCGCCGGGCGGCAGATCCGCCTGACCGCTGCCATGCGGCAGCAGTACCGAGAGCATGTGGCGGCGCTTCGGGCCGCCGAACAAGACAAGGCAGTATGCGCCCAGGCCCTGGCCCGGGTGCTTGCAGAAATGTGAAAGGAGCCGAGAACTATGGACTTTATCCAGAAGATCAACGACCTGCGGGCCCAGAAGGCGGACCTGCTGGCCAAAGCCGAGACCTTTGCCCAGGAGGGCAACACGGAGGAGATCAACAAGATCAGTGACCAGATGAAGGGCATCAACGCCTCCATCGCCAGCTACGAGGCCCTGGCGGAGGAAAGCCGCAGAAACGCGGACCCCATCGACCCTTCTGACCCCAAGGATGAAACGGGCGTCACCCCAAAGGATGAGAGAAAGGCCCCCTGCCCCTTTACCAGCCTGGGCGAGCAGCTCCAGGCCATCTACAAGCAGCAGAGCCAGGGTATCCAGGACAAGCGGCTGGCCATCGTGCAGGACGCAGCCAAGGGCGCCAACGAGGGTGTGGGCTCCGAAGGCGGCTTTGCCGTGCAGGAGGACTTTGCCGGGCAGATCCTGGCGAGCGCCGTGCAGAACAGCCCCCTGCTCCAGCGGCTGGACAGCTATACGGTAGGCGCGGCCTCCAACTCCGCCCGCTGGCTGCAGGTGGACGAGACCGACGTGTCCAAGTCGGTGTTCGGCGGCATCCAGATGTACTGGGTCAGCGAGGCCCACACCGTCGCATCCAGCAAGCCCAAATTCCGGGAGGTGCGCATGGATCTGGAGAAGATGATGGGCCTGGCCTACGCCACCGACGAGCTGCTCCAGGACGCTCCCTTTATGACCGGATTCTTCGGAAATGCGTTCTCCCTGGCGGCCGACCGGCTGATGACCGAAGGGGTGATCTCCGGCGACGGCGCGGGGAAGATGACCGGTATCCTCAAGTCCGACGCGCTCATCACCGTGGCTAAGACCACCGGACAGACCGCGGGCACCTTCACCGGCGATAACGCCATCAAGATGCTGGCGCGGTCCATGCCCCGGAACCGGGACCGGCTGGTGTGGGTCATGCACCCCGATCTGGAGGAACAGCTCCCCTACCTGTCCATCACCAGCGGCGGCGAGACCAAGTTCCTCTGGAACCCCGAAGGCGGCCTGGGCAACTTTGACACGCAGCGGGTGCTCAACAAGCCGGTGCTGTTTGAGGATAGCTGCAGCGCCCTGGGCTCGGCGGGCGATATCCTGCTGATCGACCCCAAGGAGTACATGCTGCTGCGCAAGGGCACGGCCAAGCAGGACTGGTCCATCCACGTGGAGTTCCTCACCGACCAGCAGTGCTTCCGCTTTGTCTTCCGGTGCAACGGCGCGCCCAAGATCAACAGCCCCATGACCATCAAAAACAGCTCTAAGACCCGCAGCCCCTTTGTCACGCTGGCGGCCCGGACCTGATGGAAAGGAGAATTTGAGATGAATCGAATTTTTGAGCGCATTTCCACCGTCTGCTGCCTGGCGCCCGCCTCGGTGTCCGCCAGCACGGAGACCGCGACCGACTACGTCGCCGCCAAAGGAATCTCGTCCATTGACTTTCACATCCTGCTGGCCAGTCTGGCCAGCGGGAAGAAGCTGACCGTGGCCCTGTATTCCGCAGATGACAACTCCGGGACCAACGCCAAAAAGGTGGCCGAGACCAGCTTTACCGCGGCGGAGACCATGAGCAAGGTGGCCGCCGTGGTCTCCGCCGAAGTGGACGCCCCCTATTACTGCGTCAAGTTCCAGCATGATTCCGCCGCCGCCGTGATCTGCTCCGCCGTGTGCAACTGCCGCGGCATGTATACGCCGGCGCCGGGCTGGACCCTGCTGGCGTGACCGGCCCGGAAAGGACGTGAGCCTATGGCGCTGGATGCTTCGGCCCTGGTGCCGGATGAGGCGAGGATGCTCTCTCTGAGAGCCTACCTGCACGTGACCTGGACGGAGGACGACGAGCGTATCATGGGAGACTATGCCTCCGCCGTGGCCTATCTCTACTATGCGGATGTTCCGCCACGGGCAGGCGACCCAGTATATAGCGCCGCTTACGATCAGGTGGTCAATGGTTTGGTGCTCCAGGCGTTCGATCCTGCTTTCAGCGACAAGGAAACCGGCGTCGGGAGGGCGCTGGACATGGGCATCCGCATGAAGCTGAATCAACTTAAGTCCATGCCGACAGCTACCGTTGAGGCGGAAGGCGGTGAGGGATCGTGATCGACGAGCGCGGACTCCGGTACCCGGTGCGCATCCTGACACCGGGCGCCGGAGCGCTGGCCGGGATGTGGGTCCCCCTGCGGCGGGCCTGGGCGGCTGCAGAGGAAAGCGCACAGAGGACGATCTTCTCCTCCGTCGGACTGGCCGCCCGGACTATCCTGTTTACCCTGAGACGGCAGAGCCTGTCCCCGGGCGATATCATCGAGCTGGGCGGGCAATGGCACTATGTGACCGAGCTGAATCCGAAGGAGCGGATCTTCTTGCAGGCCACCACGGCAGTGGTGACTCCGGTGGAGTGCCGGGCGGACGTCCACAAGACGGCTCCCGGCATGGCCTTTCAGGGCATTCTGACCGAAAAATACCTGCGCTATGAGCAGGAGAAGCCCATGGCGACCAATACCCTGACCTATGTGCTGGTGACGCCGAAGGCGGTGGAGCTGACGCGGGGCGGGCTGGTGGAGGTGGCCGGAGAGCCGCATGTGGTACAGGTCGCCCACACCCTGGACCCGGCGAAGAATGAGTACGAGCTCTGGCGAAAGAAGGACCTGTGATGCAGACCACATTCCTGGACAAGGCCGATTTGGAGCGGTTGGCGGCGGACTTCAATGCCCTGCTGCACGACTACCCGGAGTGGCGGCGGGAGATGTACGAAGAGATGGGCCGGGCCGTGCTGGAGGACGTGCAAAGAGGCTTTGGGAACGGCGAAGTGGCCGGTTGGCAGGACACGGTGGTGGGCTCCGGCGGCGGCTATGCGGCGGTGCGCCCTAAAAAGAAGACCTTCACGCAGAACGGGGAAAGGGGGAATCCCTACGCCGTGGGGTACGTCACCAACGCCATAGACAGCGGTCACAAGCAAGGGAAGGGGCGGTTCGTGCCGGGGCTGAAGCCGCAGTCGTGGCACAGCGAGAAGCAGCCGTATGGTGCCAGGCTGAAGGCGGACCGGGTTGCCGGGAAGGGCGTCTATGCCGGGGCCCGCCAGAGGGCCGAGCGGATTGCTTATCAGGCCGCGGAACGCTTTGTAAAGAAGATACAGCAAAAACTGAAGGAGGGGTAATGTGCTTTCATTTTCGACGATCACGCAGGCCGTGCAGGAGCTGGTGGCGGAGCGGTATCCGGAGACGCCCATCTATATGAACCGGGTCCCGGTGGAATTTGACCGCCCGTCCTTTCTGGTGGAGCTGGGGCCGGTGGAGATGCTGGACGCCTCCTACGCCTGTCTGGAGCTGAAGGCCACGGTGGTCGTCACCGCCTTCGTGGAGGCGGACGACTACCACAACAGCCACGTGCCGGACCTGATGCAGCGCATGGCCGTTGTGCAGGAGCTGTTTGCCGTGGAGGGCCTGCGGGTTGAGGACCGGGTCCTCCACGTGATCGCCAACAAGGGGAACTGCCAGTTCGACTATGCCGAGGCCAGCGTCACGTTCCAATACCAGGACGACCGGCCCGGCGGGGAGGACTGGCCCCTGATGGGCGAAGTAAATGTCAATATGAAGGGAGAATCGTGATATGGGACTGCCCAATATCAACATTGCATTCAAATCCACGGCGGCCAGCGCCGTGCAGCGCTCGGAAAAGGGCGTGGTGGCCCTGATCCTGAAGGACGCCAAAGAAAACGGCGGACACGCCTACACCAACGTCACACAGGTCCCGAGTACGCTGGGCGCTGCCAATCAGGCGTATGTTCAGCAGGCTTTTCTGGGTTACGTGAATCCGCCCCGGAAGGTGCTGGTCTATGTGCTGCCGGCGGAAGCGGAGGCGCTGACCGACGCCCTGAGCTGGCTGGCCACCGAGGTATTCGATTATCTGGCCGGTCCCCCGGATTGCAGCGAGCCGGAGGCAACGGCCATTTCGACCTGGATCGCCAGCCGGAGGACCAACGACGCGGCCATCTGCAAGGCGGTGCTGCCCAATCAGGCGGCGGACAGCGAGGCCATCGTCAACTTTACCACGAACGACATCCTGGTGGGGAGCAGCAAGTATACCTCGGCGCAGTATTGCGCCCGGATCGCGGGACTGATCGCCGGGACGCCCATGACCATCTCCTGCACCTACGCGCCGCTGGCGGAGGTGTCGGATATCGGGCGCCTGACCAGGGCGGAGATGGATGCGGCCATCAACGCGGGCAAGTTCATCCTCTTCCACGACGGGGAGAAGGTCAAGGTGGGCCGGGGCGTCAACTCCCTGCAGACCACCACGCAGGACAAGGGTGACGCCTGGAAGAAAATCAAGCTGGTGGAAGTCATGGACATGATCCAGACGGACATCCGCACCACGGCCCAGGACTCCTACATCGGCAAGTATGCCAACAGCTATGACAACAAGTGCCTGCTGATCTCCGCCATCAAGGGTTACCTGACATCGCTGGAGCAGGCCGGCATCCTGCGGGCGGGCAGCTCCAGCGTCGGCATCGACACGGCGGCCCAGGAGGCGTACCTCCAGAGCACCGGCGTGGACACCTCAAAGCTGAGCGAGCAGGAGATCAAGGAGGCCAACACCGGGGACAAGGTGTTCCTGCAGGCATCCATCCAGATCCTGGACGCCATCGAGGACATCAACCTGAATATCACGATCTGAGGAGGAATGGACTATGGACAGCGCAAAACGAGTGGTATCCGGCACCTGGGGTGAGGTGTGGCTGGACGGCGATAAGGTGTCCGAGTGCTACGGGCTCCAGGCCAAGGCGAGTTTCAACAAGGAGGATATCGCCCTGTGCGGGCAGATGGCCTCGGACAAGAAGGTGACGAGCATCGACTGCACCGGCTCCCTCCGGCTGCACAAGGTCACCTCCCGCATGGCACAGGCCATCGGGGAGAACATCCGCAACGGACGGGACGTGCGCTTTACCATCGTGAGCAAGCTGAAGGACCCGGACGCTTACGGCGCGGAGCGGGTGGTGCTGCGCAACGTGAGCTTCGACGACCTGACCCTGGCGGACTGGGAGGCCAAGAGCGTGGGCAAGGTGGAGTGCCCCTTTACCTTCACCGACTACGAGTTCCTGGACGTCATCGAGGCATGAGAAAAGCCGCCCTGACGGGCGGCAATTGACAAAGCGCGGCGCATCCGGTAGAATGACCGTGGCGCTGTTGCAAAATGGCGGTTAGCCACTCCCTTGCGAAAGGGGGTGATGCTGGAATGGGGCACCTGGGAAAGCAATTTCTGCGGGTCTGCGTGTGTCTGGCCCTTGTGGCCTACATACTCTCCATAAAAGCGTGTTGACCGCTCGGCTGGCTCCCGAACGGTCAACTTAGGTTGATCTGAGGTTGGGCTAACCGTCTTGCGGCAGCGCCCTTTTTAAGGCCATTATACCGGCAAGCCCCCGCTTTGTCAAGAAGGACAGAGCGGGGGCTTTTCGCGTCCCCGGGAAAGGACCATATATGAGCGAGCATACAACAATGATCCCCGCGGAAGGCGCTGGGGAGAAGCCGAGTATCCTGGAGATGCTGCTGAAGCCGGAGATCCCCAATGTGCAGAAGCAGCTCCCGACCAGGTCTTACAAGGTCAAGCGGCTGAGCGAGCTGTGCGGGCAGGACGTGGTGTTCGCGCTGCGGGCCCTGCCCTACGGGAAGGTGTCTGAACTGAAGGAGAGCCTGTCGGACGACGTGAACGTCCACATCCTGCTGGCCGGGGTGACGGAGCCAAACCTGAAGGACCCGGCGCTGCAGGCCAAGTTCGGCGGAGCGACGCCGGCGGAGACGGTCAAGGCCATGCTTTTGCCCGGCGAGATCGAGGACCTCAGCCGGGCGGTGGAGAAGCTGTGCGGCTACCGGGCCAACACCATTGAAGAGATAAAAAACGCCTAGAGGACGGCAGCGACCCGGAGCTGGGTCTCGTGTACTGGCTCTTCCGCGTGAAGGGCTGGGCCCCGGGGGACTACGCCCGGATGTCCCCCGGGGAGCGGGATCTGGTCCTGGCGCTGGCGTCCTACGAGGCGGAGCACGGCCCGCCGCAGGGCTGCCCCTTCCTGCGGCCCCGGGCATGAAAAAGCCGCCCCGGAGAGGGGCGGCAGTGCAAAAAAGCTAGAGCATAGTAAAAAGCATCCATAAAACGACTGGAGTGTTAATCGCAAAAAAGATGACAATCGCTATGATGAGAGGCTTCAAATCTCCTGATGGCATAAAAAGACCTCCTTCTTGTGCCATTGTTATAAATCTATTCTATCATATTTCAAAAATGTGTCAATAGGGGGGTGGAGCAAAGTGCCGGATATATCTATTGCAATTTCGGCTCAGGACAAGTATTCGAGCGCACTCAACACTATGGCAAATATTACGAAGTCATTCAGCAAGGACATGGATGAAATGGAGGAGACGCTGGGGCGGCTGAATAAAAACAAATACACCCTGAAAGTGGACCTAAAGGACGCCCAACGGCAGTTGGAGAAAGCGGAAAAGCAGTTCCAAAAAACAGGAAAAGCCAAGGACGAACTGGCGCGGGACGATGCACGGGACAACTTTGACCGTATTCAGCGGAATCTTGCCTTGGTGACCAAGGGAGCCAGGGAGGCCGAAAAGCAGATGCAGAAAACCAAAGAGGCGTTCCGAAAGGCGGACAATTCCTCTGGCGGTTCTGGTGGCATGACCTCTATCGTGAATGCCATTGCGGCATCTGGGGCAAACTCCCTCATTAAAGATGCAACGATGAACATTTTTAATACCGGAATCAGCAGTTTGATGGGTGGATCGACAGGCACAATCGCGTCGTCTATAGCTTCGACGGCGGCATCCGGAGCGGCAATGGGGGGAGTGGTCGGGCACCCGCTCATTGGGGCGGCAATCGGAGCTGGCGCAGGACTGTTGAATGGGGCGGCGTCTGCACTTGGAAGCTATAACGACGCCTTCAAGAGCTACGTGCAGGATGCAGCAGAAAGCCAGCTCGCCCAGCGGGACAGCGACATCACCAGCGGTTCCTCCATCGCGGCCAGGCGGGAAACAGACCGGATCTCTTTCTCCACTCTCTTCAAGAACGGGGACGTGGCGGAGGATTACCTGAAGGGTTTGGTGGACATGGCGAACACCACGCCGTTCCTCTACGACGACCTGACGGCCATGAGCAAGACCCTGGCCACCTATGGCTTCAGACCCAAGACCGACAAGAGTCTGGAGAAGGATTTCAACAGCATCCAGACGGTCCTGCGGACCATCGGAGACGCCGGCGCAGCCCTCAGCATGTCTACCAGCGACATGTCCATGGTCGCCCAGGCGCTGGGGGGCATGAAGTCCAGCGACAAAACGACCCTGGAATACCTCAACATTCTCAATGACCGGGGCATCGGCGCGGTGGGGATGCTGGCCGAGGCAAAGGGGAAGAGCCAGGGGGAGATCTACGATATGATCTCCAAGGGGCAGATCGCCGGAACGGAGGCCGTGGAGATCATCCTGCAGGCCCTGACGGACAGCTTCGCGGGCTCCATGCGCGAGCAGAGCAGGACCTTCTCCGGCCTGAGCTCCACCCTGGAGGGTATGGAGCAGGAGATGCAGAACGCCTACGGTGAGGGCTACAACGAGGCCCGGAATAAGGGCCTGCTGGACCAGATCGACTGGCTGTCCGGGACCAGCGGGGACGCGCAGAAGGAAGCCAACCGGGCCATCGGGGCCTGGCAGGCCAGCCTGGAGAACGCCAAGGAGGAGTCCATCCGGAAAGCGGTGAACGACGCCATGGAGACGGACGACTACCAGAGGGCCAAGGCGGCGGGCGACGCCGCCGAGATGGGACGCATCCTCATGCAGGCTAAAGTAAAGGGCATGAATGAGTATAACGCCAGCGACGGGGCCCAGGAGGCGCTGGCGGCGGAGAAGGCCCTGGTGGATGGAATCCGGGCCGACACCGCCATGAACGAGGACTACTGGGACGCCGGTTATGAGCGCGGACAGTGGTTCAGTAAGGGGGTTGCCGCAGGGATCGCGGACGGCATAGAGCTAGCCAAGAAGGCCACCGCGATCCGAGACGCCTGGGAGGCCTTTGGCGACGGAGGCAACAACAGCTACTTTGACACAGACCCGGGGAGCTTCGCCGTGGGCCTGAACCGGGTGCCCTACGACAACTTCCCGGCGCTGCTCCACGAGGGGGAGCGGGTGCTGACGGCGTCCCAGGCCCGTGCGGAAGAGCGGGGCGGTCCAACCGTGCAGGTAACGGTGACCGGCAACAGCTTCTATGGTTCGGACGCGGCTATGGAGGACCGGGTGGCGCAGAAGGTGGCCCGTGAGGTGGCCCGTGCGGTCCAACTGGGGGTGTGAGCATGGTGCATCAATTCATTTTCAAGGACACGGAGACGGGCCGGGAGCTGGTGCTGCCGGTGACGCCAAAGGGCTATGACATCGAGCACGGCCGGAAGGCCAACAGCATCTCCATGCAGCAGGTGGGGGACGTAAATCTGCCCGGCCTGCCGGTGCTGCTGGACACCGAGCTGGAGTGCCTGCTTCCCGCCCAAGCCTATCCCTTCCTCCAGCCGGGGGCGGGAACCAATCCATGGGTCTATCTGGAGCAGCTGGAGAAGTGGAGCGACGCGGGGACGGTGCTCCGCTTTGTGGTGTCCGGAACGCCGGTCAACGCGGCGGTGATCCTGGACCCCATCCGCTACCGGGAGCAGGACGGCACGGGAGACCTGTACTGCACCATACCCCTGCGGGGCTATCGGGCGCTGGAGGCGGACACGGTGCAATCCAGCCAGACCGGGAACGCCAACCGGAGCGCCGAGGCGGAGCCGGAGCGGTCGGACACCTACACGGTACAGGCGGGGGACACCCTGGGCGCCATCTGCCGGCGGTTTTACGGGGACTTTTCCCTCTACGGCCGGCTGGCGGCGGCCAACGGCATCGCCAACCCGGACCTCATCCATCCGGGCCAGGTGCTGCGGCTACCCGCCCGGGAGGAGCTGCCGGCGGCGGCCGCGCCGTCCCGGTCCCGGCAGGCAGCCACGGCGACCAAGACCCGCTACGACGATAACGACCGGCGGTGGAGGGTGCAGCTTTCCAAGGAGGACGCGGTGCAGGTCGCCAATCACTCGGACTTCAAGAAGGCGTTCGATTCCGCGAAGTCCCACCTGAACGGGGGAGGGATACTCGGTGGCCAGTGAGGACCTGAGACTGCTGCTGACGCCGCCGGGGGGCGGGACGCGGGAGGCTACGGCGCTGTGCCAGAGCTTCACCTGGGGCGGCAGCTATGACCAGGCGGCCCGGACCCTGGACTTTCCGCTGCCGTGCAGCAGCGAGGACGGGCGGCTGCCTGCCCTAGACTGCCCGCCGGGCAGCCGGGTCCAGTTTTATCGGGGCGGTGAGCCGCTCTTTGACGGCTTTGTCTTCTCCCGGCAGCGGGATACCCTGTCCAACACCGTGGAGATCTCCTGCGCGGACCGGGGGCTGTTCCTCAAGCGGAATCAGGCGTCTTACAAATTCCGCAACCAGACCCCGGAGGCCATTACAAAGCGGGTTGCGGCCGACTTCGGGATCACGGTGGGCCACCTGGCCCAGACGGGGCAGGCAATCAGCCGGAACTTCCCCGGCGTGAGCCTCTACCAGATCATCCAGACGGCCTACACCCTGGCCGCCGCCGCCACCGGGGGCCGGTATCTGGTACGGTTCCGGGGCGAGGCTCTGGAGGTCATTGAGAAAAAGCAGGGGGATGAGACCCTGGTGATCCGGCCCGGAGCCAACCTCATCAGCCTGACCGCCACGGACAGCATCGAGCGCCTGGTCAACCGGGTGCAGATCCTGGACAAGAACGGCACGGCCAGGGGAGGCCCGATCCAGGACGGGGCCTCGGTCACCCGGTACGGGGTGTTTCAGAGCACCATCACGGAGAGCAGCGGCAAGGACGCCAACGCCGAGGCGAAGAAGCTGCTGGAGGACAATGCCCCAGAGCAGAAGATCACGGTGCAGGTGCGGGGGAATCCGGCCCTCATCGCCGGGAGCTGCGTGGTGCTTCAGGAGCCGGTGACAGGGCTGTACGGCCTGTGCTGGATCGACAGCGACACCCACATCTGGAAGGGCGGGACGTACACCACAAAATTAGTGCTTAATTTCCGCAGCCTCATGGACGAGCAGGAGGCGGGGAAGCTGCCGGATGCTTAGGGGGCGCCCCGGGAAGCCGCGGATCGGCTTTCGGGGGAGAGGACGAACAACGAAATGGAGCGGACGCCCGCAAATGAGCGGGCGAAGCGGAATGGAGTTTGTGAGGACGATATGGAAGGGAATCCATACATGGAACTGGCAAAGGCTTTGCAGGGAGACGGCGGCGGGGCCGGAGGGCTCTGCCTTGGAACGGTGAGCTCCTGGCCCAGCCGGGAGGCCCCCGAACAGCCTTGCCGGGTGGTGGCCGAAGGAACCACACAGGAGCGGGAGGACCTGCTGGCCGCGCCGGAGTTGCTGCCCTATGGCCTGGAGGCGGGGGACCTGGTGGTGCTGCTCCCCATCGAGGAGGCGCAGCGCTATATCATCCTATGTAAGGCGGTGAGCGTATGAGCCGGGAGCTTTTTCCGGTGGTGCAGCCGGAGGCGGCCCCGGTGGAGACGGAGCTGCCGCTGTGCCGGGAGGTCCAATGGGACTATGAGCGAAACCTACCGGTATTCCGGCAGGGGGAGCCGGTGACGGTAGAGGGGGCCGAGGCGGTGGCGGTGTGGGCCTGGCTGGCCCTGCACACCCCGCGGTTCCGGCATGAGATCTACTCCTGGGCCTTTGGAACGGAGCTGGAGAACCTGATCGGCCAGCCCTACACCGAGGCTCTGAAGCAGGCGGAGGCCCAGCGCTATGTGCGGGAGGCGCTGGAGATCAATCCATACATCAGCGGCGTGGATGCGGTCACGGTGGATTTTGCCGACGGCGCACTGTCCATCGCCTGCACGGTCCGCACGGTATACGGCACGAGAGAGGTGAGCGCAGTTGTTTGAGTCGATCACACCTGAGAGCATCAAGGCGGCCATCTTGGCCGAGGCGGGAGACAGCCTGGAGACCCGGGAGGGAAGCTTTCTGGACTCCATGGCGGGCCCGGCGGCGGTGGAGATCTGGAAGGTCTACCAGGCCATGAACGCGGTGATCTCCATCGCCTTCCCGGATGAAAGCGCCGGCGGGTATCTGGATCTGGAGGGGGCCAAATACGGCATCACGCGAAAGCCAGGCACCAGGGCCCGCTGCACCATGACCCTGACCGGCACGGCAGGGTCCACGATACCGGCGGGGACGGTTTTTCTCACCCTGGAGGGGCTGGAATTTGCCCTGCTGGAGGACGTCCTGCTCACCGGCGGGAGCGACACGGGCACGGCGGAGGCCACAGAGATCGGAAGCGCGTACAATGTGGAGGCCGGAGCCATCACCCGGATGGTGACGACTATGACGGCTCTGTCCGCCTGGACCAACGCTTCCGCCACCGGCGGTACGGACCAGGAGAGCGACGCGGCGCTGTACGAGCGCATCCGGGACTTCCGCAGCCGTCAGGCCACCTCCGGCAATGCCTATCACTATGAGCAGTGGGCCATGGAGGTGGCGGGCGTGGGCGGCGCGAAGATCTTCCCGCTCTGGAATGGGGCGGGCACGGTGAAGGTGGTGCTGGTGGACGCCGACATGGAGCCCGCCTCCTCGGAGATCGTGGCGGCTGCGGCGGCCCACATCGAAGGGGAACGGCCCATTGGGGCCACCGTGACGGTGGCCGCCGCCCAAAGCCTGTCCATCCACGTCGCCGCCAAGCTCACCCTGGACGGCAGTACGACCCTGCCCGAGGTAAAGGCGGTCTTTGCATCCGAGCTGGACGCCTATCTCAAGACGCTGGCCTTCCGGACCAGCATCCTGCGGTATAACCAGGTGGCTTACCTTCTCTTGAGCCTTCCCGGTGTGCTGGACTTTACCAGCCTGACCCTGAACGGCGGGACCGGGAACGTGAGCATCGGGGCCGAGCAGGTGCCGGCATTGGGGGAGGTGACCCTGACATGAGCCGGGAGCTGATCGCCTATCTGCCGGACTTTTACGCCGGGAGCCCCCAGGTGTCGGCCCTTCAGGGTGCACTGGACCGGCAGACGCAGGCGCTGTGGACGGCGGAGGGCGGGCTGATCGACCAGCTTGACGTCTCCAAGGCAACCTGGGGCCTGGCCTATTGGGAGAAATCCCTGGGGCTGGAGACAGACCTGGAACGGCCGGATGAGTACCGCCGCACCCGCATCCTGTCCAAGCTGAGGGGGCAGGGAACTACCACCGTGGCCATGATCCAGAACGTGGCGGAGAGCTTCTCCAACGGGGCGGTGGATGTGCTGGAATACCCGGCGGAGTACCGTTTCGAGATCAAATTTACCGGAACGCTGGGCATCCCGCCCAACCTGGACGACCTGACCGCCGCCATTGAAGAAATCAAGCCGGCCCATCTGGCTTACGATTACGTCATCATCTATCGGACCTGGGGCGATGTGAAGGGCTACACCTGGAGCCGGCTAAAAAGCCGCACCTGGGCCGACGTGCGAGGGGGGACCATCTCATGAAAGAAACGACCAATTATAAACTGAAGAAATATGAGGATGCGGACTACGCCGATCCGTCCCAGGCAATGAATCCCAACATGGATGCCATTGACGCCGCGCTGAAGGCGCTGGAGGATGGGAAAGCCTCTCTCGGGGAGGACGGAACGATTCCGGCGGAACAGTTGCCGGACCTGGACTACGAGCCCCCGCTGAAGGACAATGCGGCCAAGGCCACGCCGGCGGATGGGGACAGCCTCCCGCTGGTGGACAGCGCGGACGGCGGCAAGACCAAGCGGGTGCTGTGGAGCCGGATCAAGGCCGTGCTGAAGACCTATTTTGACCCGATTTACGCGGCGGCCGCCCACAGTCACGCCTGGAGCACCATCACCGGAAAGCCGTCCTCTTTTGCACCTTCCGCCCACGCATCCACACACGGCAGCAGCGGGTCCGATCCCATCACGCCGGCGGCCATAGGGGCGGCTGCTTCGGCCCATAAGCATGGGGCCGGGGACATTAACAGCGGGACGCTGGATGCGGCCCGTCTGCCCACGGTGCCGGTGACCAGGGGCGGCACAGGGGCGACTACCGCGGCGGCGGCCCGCACCAATCTGGGAGCGGCGCCAGCCTACAGCTATGGCACCGAGGACCTGACGGCGGGGAGCTCCGCCCTGGCGACAGGGACGCTGCATTTTGTATACGAATAGGGGCGATACGGATGTACAGAGGAACAACGCCGACACTCATTTTTACGTTGCCCTTTGCATGTGAGAAGATCGACACATGCAGCATCGCGTTTGCGCAGCGGGAGCCCCGGTACGGAGTGCAGACCCAGGTGGTGCTGGAGAAAGCACTTACGGACTGCGTGGCCACGGAAAACGATCTGAGCCTGACGCTATCCGAGGAGGACACCCTGAAACTGGACAGCAGCCAGGACGTTGAGATCCAACTCCGGGTGCGGTGCGGCGCAGTGTCCATGGCGAGCGAGATCTTCCGGACACCCGTTGGCCGCATCCTGAAGGACGGGAGGCTGCCATGAAAATCGACATCGCGTTTCAGGACATCAGTCAAGCCTTTCCCGTGGAAATGAAAGGCTCGGGCGACACAGAACTCGGCGCCGCGCTGCGCGATGTGGTTCAGGTCCCGTCCGAGCAAGACCACGCAAAGCTGAAAAACCGGGACGCGCCCGAGCAGCATCCAATTGCCGCCATTGCCTCACTGACGGAAACGCTGGAGGGAAAGCTGGAGAGCGGCGGTTTTCTCAGCAATCTGGAGATCCAAAAAATACTGGAGACTTAGGAGGGGATCAGCATGGCAACGGAAAAAGCAGTGGGCCAGAACGGGCTGCTGTACTTCTGGCAGAATCTCAAGGTGAAGTTGGCCGGTAAGGTGGACAAGGTGGACGGCAAGGGCTTGTCCGCCAACGACTACACCAACACGGAGAAGGCCAAGCTGGCCGGGATCGCGGAAGGGGCCAACAAGACTACCGTGGAGGACAGTCTGACTTCCGCCAGCACGGCGAATGCTTTGTCCGCCAACCAGGGCAAGGTCCTGGATGGGAAGATCAAGGCCCTGAGCGACAACATGGGCGCACTGGGCTACGGCGATATGATGAAGGCCGCCTATGACGCAGACAACGATGGAGTGGTGGACAATGCCGCCCAGCTCGGCGGACAGGCGCCCAGCCATTACGGAAAGGCGGACGGCACCAACATCAAGCCCGCCTTCACAACTGCTTCCTCCCGGGTGAACATCGCCACAGGCGAGGCGCTGACGGTCATCCTGGGCAAGATCGCAAAGTTTTTTGCGGACCTGAAACCAGTGGCCTTTACCGGAAACTACAGTGACCTTTCCGGCAAGCCAGCAATCCCGACGGTGACCAATGACCTGACGGACACGCTGAAATCTCACTATGACGCCGCCTACACCCACAGCCAGGCGGCCCACGCACCCGCCGGCGCACAGGCCAACGTGATTGAAGCCATCAAGGTCAATGGTGCGGCTCAGACCGTCTCCGGCAAGGCAGTGAACATTACCGTCCCAACCACGGTGGCTGCCCTGTCGGACGCAGGCAGCTATGCCCTCAAAAGCGATCTCGCCAGCGTCTACCGATACAAAGGCAGCGTGGCTTCCTATGCAGATCTGCCGGGCAGCGGCAACACCGTTGGCGACGTGTGGGACGTGGCGGAGGACAACATGAACTACGGCTGGACTGGCAGCGCATGGGACCCACTGGGACAGAGCTTTACGCTGGAGTTTGTGACCAATGCGGAGATCGATGCGATCCTCGCAAGCTGATAAGGGGGAATCACTATGGCGGGAACAACCGATAAGGTGCTCGGGAAAAACGGCCTGCAATACCTGTGGACGCAGCTCAAGGTGTTGCTGGCCGGGAAGGCGGCCGCAGTACACAGCCACAGCGCATCGGATATTACCAGCGGGACGCTCCCCGCATCGCGGGGCGGCACGGGTTACACGGCACTGTCATCGCTGATGAGCGCCATAAACAACCGCACCACCAAGGTCAGTAGCTCCAACACCAGCTACGGGACCTATATGACCAGGGGCATCGCGGCGGGAACAACCGATCTGACGGCAGGCTCCAGCGCCCTCACCAGCGGGTGCATCTATTTCGTTTATGAGTGAGGTGAGCTGAGATGGCGAAAAAGGCTTATGTCGGCGTAGGTGGTATAGCCCGGAAGATCAAGAAAGGCTATATCGGCATCGGGGGCAAGGCCCGCAAGATCAAGAAAGCATACATCGGCGTTGGCGGCGTGGCGAGACCGTGTTGGAGCGATGGACTTGAATATTACGGGACAACAACGCCATTGAGTAAAGGGAGATATGGGCTAGCGGCTGCATCGGTAGGGGACTACGCACTGTTTGGCGGTGGATATAATGACTGGGCATCATCTGTAGTGGACGCATATAATGCGAGCCTGACTCATAGCACACCAGCCGCATTGAGCACAGAGAGGCGAGGTCTGGCGGCGACAGCCGTTGGAAGTTACGCCCTTTTCGGCGGGGGCAACAGTGGGGGAACCGCATACTACAACAAGGTGGACAGCTACAATACCAGCCTAACAAAAGGCACAGCGTCGGCGCTGACCGTTGCTAGAGCGTACCTCGCTGCCACAACGGTGGGCAGCTACGCATTATTTGGGGGAGGCTGGAATGACGCTTTTTGCTCCTTGGTAGTGAACGCATATAATGCGAGCCTGACTCGTAGCACACCAACCGCATTGAGCAAAGAGAGGCGGCATCTAGCCGCGACGGCCGTAGGAAGTTATGCCCTTTTCGGCGGAGGCGATGATTACAACAACAAGGTTACCACCGTAGATCGGTACAATACCAGCCTAACAAAAGGCACAGCGTCGGCGCTGACCGTTGCTAGAGCGTACCTAGCCGCCACAACAGTAGGCAATTATGCTCTGTTCGGTGGTGGCAATGAGGAGTTATCAAGCAATCCTGTAGCTACCGTGGATGCGTATGATACGAGTCTGACTCGGAGTACGCCTATTGCTTTGAGCGCAGCAAGGTCTGGAATTGGAGCAACGGCTGTTGGCGGGTATGCACTATTTGGCGGCGGCGAATTGGGCTCAGGCAACAGCGCCATCGTAGATGCCTACGACGAGAACTTGACTCGGATTACGTTACCGAATTTAAGTAGTGCAAGATATGGGCTTGCTGCAACATCGGTAGGGGTCTATGCCTTGTTTGGTGGTGGGTCCCCCTCTGCATCTTCGGCGATTGTAGATGTCTATGCAGCATAAATCAAAAATAGGAGGCAATGAGCATGAGCAGATACGCAATTTGGAACAAGACCGATCCAATCATTACACCCATCGGTGAGGTGCTCACCGCAGAACAGTGGATTCAGCGATACCCCGTAGCGGGTCTGGAATCCATTAAAGTAGTATGTGCGGCCGGAGAGATCAACGGCGCATTCTTCGGCACATTGGGGCAGATGGTGCAGATGTACACCGCACAGGGTGCAGACTTCTCGTCTTGCACCACCGATGTAGAAAAGCTGGAAGTTATTGAAGCGTTCGAGGATGCTGCGAACGCACCGAGCACGGAGCCGACTGCGAATGAAAGAATTGCTGCTGCACTGGAATACCAGGTCATGACGAGCCTGCCGGACGAGACTGTTTAAGGAGGATGCAAAATGAACTTTGAGACGATCAAGAGAAACTACGACCGCGGCCTGTGGAACGCCGTGATGGTAAAGATGGCTGTCCGCAAGGGCGTCATCACCAAAGAGCAGTACCAGGAGATCACCGGAGAGAGCTACACTTAGGAGACAAGCGGCGCATGCCGCGCAAAAAATATGGACAGGCCAATTTGGCCGGAAAGGAAAAATTATGAACGCTAAGACTTATCTGTGGAACATCTTTGAAGTAGCCCGCGAGGAGCGGACCGACGGCGACCATTTTGAAGGCGATCTGGGCACCGCTGCCGCCTGCTTTGTCAACGGCCTGGGGCCCGGTGGCAAGCAGTATAAGTGCATGGAGGGGCTGGACAAGCTGCCCCTGCTGGCGCAGCTCCAGGAGCCCAAAGACCGGACGGACTTTGTGAACGAGGCCAACCGGCTCATCCAGGCCCACTACGCCGAGCTGACCGCGGCCTTCACGGCGGGCGACCGGGTGGCCTTCGAGGCGATCCTCGATGAGTAAGTACATAGCAGCTCTCCCATTGAGCCGGGTGGAGCGCATCGCCATCGTCGTTACCAGGGGCACAAAGACTCTAGCCCAGGTGGCGGCCGAGGCCCGCAGCGCCCACCCGGACTGCGAGGTGTACGTCCTCAACGGCGGGGTGTACTACGGCGCAAAGGCGGTGATGCACCTGCGCTCGGATGGGTACACCTACGCCGAGGACCCATACAGCTACTGGGGCTACGCCTGGGATGTGGGGCCCGACATCGCCATGGGGCTGGTGCCATGCGGCAAGGCCAATTACATCAACTGTGTAGAGCTGATCCGGCAGGGCACACCCAACCCCAAGCCCCAATACAACCCGGACATGGGCGGCAGGCGGGGCCGGACGGCCATCGGTATCCGGAACGACTCGCTTGCCCTGTATGTCTCCGGCGACGGCACCTGCGACGCGAGGACCCCGGAGGCCCTGCGGGACGAGTTGGCAGAGCTGGGATGTGAGAGCGCCCTCATGCTGGACGGCGGCGTTTCCAGCCAGTGTGATTTCAATGGGGCCAAGATATACAGCGGCCGCAAGGTACACAATTATATCGTGGTCTACGTCCGCCGGGAGGCCGGCGACAAAAAGGAGGACAAGCCTGTGAGCAAAACCGTATGCCTGGACCCCGGCCACGGGGTGGAGAGCCCCGGCAAGTGCAGCCCGGATAAATCCTACTACGAGCACGAATTTGCCCTGGATATGGGAAAGCGGCTCCGGACCCACCTGGAGCGGTGCGGGATCCGGGTGGTCATGACTCGGGAGGACGAACACTGCCCCACCGGCAGGGCGGACGACGCCGACCTGAGCAAGCGGGCGGCTGTCTCCAACGAGGCGGGGGCGGACCTGTTTCTCTCCCTGCACTCCAACGCCGCCGGAAACAGCGGGTGGTACGACGCAAGCGGGCTGGTGGTCTACACCAGCGCGGGCCCCATGACGGCCAGGCGCAATGTTGCGGCCACGGCCCTTATCAACCAGTTCCGCGCCGCCGGAATCAAGCTGCGGGGGACCGGGCTGCTGCACGAGCTGTGGGCGGTGCTGACCCGGACCAGCGCCCCGGCCTGCCTGATCGAGTACGGCTTTCACACCGACCGGGACGAGGTGGAGCGGCTGAAGAGCGGCGTCTACCGGGACAAGCTGGCCGAGGCCACCGCGAAGGGCGTCTGTGACTGCCTGGGCGTGGCCTGGGCGGAGATCACGGAGACCGAGCCCACCACGGATACCGGTGCGGCGGATTGGGCCGCCACGGCCTGGGAAAAGGCCAAGAGCAAGGGCGTGCTGGACGGCACCCGGCCTACAGACCCGGTCACCCGCCAGGAGCTGGCCGTGGTGCTGGACCGGCTGAATTTGATTTGATGGAGGTACATACCATGACAACCAACAAGATCAGCGCGGGCACCATTGCCCGGACCATCATCCTGCTCCTAGCCCTGATTAATCAGTGCCTGAGCATGGCGGGGGTGTCCCCGCTTCCAATCGAGGACGAGCAGGTTGAGACCATCATCACCACGGCCTGGACGGTCATTGCCGCCCTGATTGCGTGGTGGAAAAACAACAGCTTTACCCAGGCAGCCCTGGCAGGAGACGCCCTGAAGAACGAGATTAAGGCCAGGGAGGATTAACGTATGGCTACCACGGAGGAACTGTCTGTCAAGCTGGTCGAAATCGAGCAGCGCGGCAAATCCAACTCCCACCGGCTCGACAAGGTGGAAGAACGGCAGGATAATCTTGATAAGCTGGTGTCCTCCGTGGAGGTGCTGGCGACCCGGCAGGAGACGGTTGAGACGGATGTCAAGGAAATCAAGTCTGACGTAAAAGCCCTCACGGAGAAGCCGAGCAAACGCTGGGACGGCATTGTGGACAAGTTGATTTGGCTGCTGATCTCCGGCGCTGTCGGCTATCTCGCGGCGCAGATTATAGGATAAAACAAGCCCCCATCACCTTCGCGGTGGTGGGGGCGGTTTTTATTGCTTTATTTTAGGAAGTATGTCCTTTTCTAGTGAAAATCCAAGTGAGGGCGGGAGTTGAGGCAGTGCATTTGCCCTATATTTCTTGAGAAAACTTAGGATAGTGAAGCCTGTAATCGCCTCTGTGTTCATGTCCCTCATGACAATGATGTCGTTCATGCTGTCATCGCCATATGAATTGGTCTTGTCGCCCAAAGCTACATATAGGGTGTCGAAGCGCTTGTCGTAATCAATCGCAATCTTTTGCACGATATCTCGCCTCCCCCTTTGTCCCGCCTGTTTCACTTTTGGCGGAATATGCGGTTATAAGTTCCCCAGTTCCGCCGCAGATCGACGCGACGACCTTGGTGTACTTTGCATTATTATAATATGTTGCGCTCTGAACTATCTTGCAGTACACAGAGCGATCATCGAGCGGAGGGTCGCTGTCGTGGCTTTCGTATATGCAGTCAGGGCTCGCAATCGTTTGGACGATTGCATCAATATTATCGGCCATTTCCGGGTGCCCAGTCGGTGATATTATATGCTGCTCCCAAGTACTTTGAGAGCAATATATTTTTACTCCATTTGGGTCCTTGACCTCGATAATATTACCCATCGCTTTCGGCACTCGTTGGTAATGACACAAGGTTCTGCGTCAATACATCAATGAGCTGCTTGGCAACCCCGACCGGAAGCACCACTCCACATACGTGCTCACGTTTAACTTCGGTTTTTACGTGCACAATTCCAGGCTCGTCGCTCTCTGGCAGGGGGCCAATCGACGGATAGTCCTGATTGAAATTGAGAACAACTTCTCCGATTTGAGGGTTAAATGTGGCAGTAAATGCGTTAGCGTACTGAGGCTTATCCATAAGTATTCCCCCATTCTCTTTCTGTAACCTGAATTATACATATGAAATGTGAATTTTTCAAGTACTATAGGTTGTATTGCCGATCTAGGGTGGGTACATATCTTGATGAAACAGAATATATGTTCCATAAAAACGTACAACTATTTCCGGTTTTACTACTTAAACCTTCTTGCGGGGGGCCTTTTTACCCTCCGCAGCTCACCAGCGTCCACCCCTTCCACGTCCGGGAGGGGGTTTTCCGCTTGCCAATTCCAAAACAATTCCCCGCCCCTCGATGGAAGGAGCGGGGATTCGCTACTTAATTGGATATCCTAATATTTCAATTTTCTCCTGAATTTCATTTCTGGTAACTCCAGTATCGTCATAGTCCACTGCTATCCTGCCGCTACCCTTATCAATGCTGACGGAGTTAACGCCCGGTAGGGAATCCAAAGCTCTTTTAAGCAACGAAGTATCATGGAGCCCAACGTCTTTGCTGACATTAAAATACACGCTTTCGTGTGCCAACTTAATCACCTCTAGATTAGAATGCCTGATCCGGAGCGGTTTTATGTGTGCTTTGCGTTTGTGATATCTGCCAATGTTACGCAGGTTCTAGCGCATGACCGCTACAGTTGGGGGGCAGTTCTATTCGGGAAAGATTGAAAAAGCCCCCGCCGTTCAAAGGAGCGGCGGGAACAATTTTTGTGGTTCAGCAATTTGCCACATATCCGGGCACTCGTTGCGCACTAGTTACAAGCGTGATACAAGAAACGGTTGAAACCATTGGAAACAGGAGATTTTTTCGGAAAGGGCCGTTGTGGTTTCCTTAAAGGACCGTAAAGGGCAAAATAAGGGGGATAGCGTCAGCGGGTGGAGCTGCGCTCCTGCCGGGGGACGGAGGCCCCCAGAAAGGTGTCGCTGTAGTGGTCCATGGCCCGCTGGATGACCCGGATAGCCGCCGCCCGGTCGCTGACATCGCCGGCCACCGCCTCCTTGCCCTCCAGAGCCTTGTAGACCGAGAAGAAATGGGCCATCTCGTCAAAAATATGGCCGGGCAGCTCCCAGATGTCCTGGTAGGTGTTGTAGGTGGGGTCGGCAAAGGGGATGGCGATGATCTTCTCGTCGTTTTTGCCGCTGTCCAGCATGGAGATGTAGCCGATGGGGTAGACCCGCACCAGGGTCAGGGGGTCCATGGACTCCGAGCACAGCACCAGCACGTCCAGCGGGTCGCCGTCGTCGCCGTAGGTCCGGGGGATGAAGCCGTAGTTGGCGGGGTAATGGGTGGAGGTGTGGAGGACCCGGTCCAGGATGATGAGGCCGGTCTCCTTATCCAACTCGTACTTCTTCTTGCTCCCCTTTGGAATCTCGATGACCGCCACGAAATCCTGGGGCTGGATGCGGGCGGGATTGATGTCATGCCAGATATTGGACATGCTGTAATCTCCTTCCAGATAAATACAAATCTATGGATGATCACAACCATTATAGCCGTTTGCGGGCCAAATTACAACGGCAACAAAAAAGGACGGGCCCGAAGGCCCGTCCTGAGACAGAAGCGTCAGAAATTACACCGGACGATGCAGGTAAAGGTCTGCCCGTCCACGGTGGCGGTGACGTTGCAGGTGCCCTTACTCACGGCGGTGACGGTGCCGCTGCCGTCCACCGAGGCCACCCCGGAATTGGAGGTACTCCACACCGGCGTGCTGTCGGTGCCGGAGACGCGGAAGCGGAAGCTCTCCCCGGCTTTGTAGAGGGTCACGTCGCTGTGGCTGGGGGTGAGCGTCGCCGCCGCGGAGCCGGAACCGCCGGAGGAAGCACCGGTCCAGGTGCAGCGGACGATGCACTCCTGGGTATACCCGCCCGCCATGGTGGCGGTGATGGTGGCCACGCCGGGGGCCACGGCGGTGACGATGCCGCTGTCGGAGACGGTGGCCACCTCGGGCTTGCTGCTGCTCCAGGTGAGGGTGCCGGTGGACCCGGCGGGCAGGAAGGCGGGCCCCAGGTTCCAGACATCTCCCGCCTGGGACAGGGTGAAGTCTTTCCGGTTCAGGGTAAAGGAGGTGGCCGTCTGGCTGGCGGGGATGGTCCCGGAGGGCTCCGGCGAGCGGGTAGGCTCCACGCCGCCGGTGGGGGCGGGGCTGGCGCTGGAGTCGGGGGAGCCGGTGGGAGCCGCGGAACTGGAGGTGACGGGCGGGCTGGAGGGCTGGTCGGAGTTCAGGCTTCTGCCCCGGTTGACGAGGGGGCTGACCACCGAGACGACGATCCAGACAGCCGCCACGATAAGCCCCAGGGACACCACCGTGCCCACGATGCGCAGAGGCCCCCAGCCTCCTCTGCCGTAGCCGCCTCCCCTGGTGTTGGAGACCAGGCGCTTGCCGCCGGAGCGCCAGCCCTCGGCGGGCGGGTCGTCCTCGAAGCTGCTCTCGGGTGCCGGCTTGCCGTCACAGAAGGGACAGCGCTTGTAGGTGACAGAATAATCCTCGCCGCAGTAGGGACAGCGGACGACCTCCGGCCGGGTGCCGGTGGAGCGCCTGGTTGCCATTCGGATTCCCCCTCAGTCATGATGATCGGGTCCGTGAGACCCAAGTCTATTCCTTATAATACTACATGCTCTGACGGGAATCGTCAACTGGTGCGGAAGAAAAATAACGAAATGTTAACAGTTTTATGTCACCCGGTTTGTTTCTTGACCGAAGGATGGGATTGCCCTATAATAATGTCTGCGGAATAAACCGCCAAGCGGTTTATTTGTGCGGCCACTTGCCGCATAATTGCATCAAAAGGAGTGGGGCCGGTGAAGGGGGCAATGACCGCCGCGGCAATGCACAGGCAGTATGGCGAAGGGGTGTCCGCGTTCCGGCAGCACATCGCCAATCCCGCGATGCGGCAGAAGTTCAACCAGGACGTGGATGAATTCATGCGCCAGTGCGCGCTGGGCGTGTGGCAGGCCGACGGGGGGAACGTTTCGCCCCAGCATGTGGAGTATTACAACGGCATCTACTGCAAGGGAAATCCGGTCCCCACCGCCCTGTACTGGGAGCTGTGTACCGCCGTGGCCGAGTATCCCGGCTTCCGGCCCCCGGTGTTTTTCCAGCGGATGCGGGAGTATGACAAGGCGTACCACCAAAAGACCGCCCGGCGGTTCGTGGATCTGCTGACGCTGATGCTGCTGCTGTTCGCCGCCGCCGACGGGGCGGTCAGCGACCGGGAGGCGGGCTTCGTCAACGCCTGCGCCGACGCCCTCACCGCCCTGTGCGACGCAGACGGGCTGGCTTCGGACAAGCCCAAGCTGGATGCCGGGGACTTCGTCACCCGGAGAGGGGAGGACAAGCCCGGCCAGGCCGCCGCCCCCGCCCCGGCGGGGAAGGAGGAGGCCGCGTCCTCCTCCGAACCGGAGCCGGAGCCCGCCGAATCCCTGGAGGAACTGCTGGCCGAGCTGGACGGCCTGTGCGGGCTGGACAGGGTAAAAAAGGACGTGCGCAGCCTGATCAACCTGGTGAAGGTGCGCCGCCTGCGAGAGGAGCAGGAGCTGCCGGTGCCTCCCATGTCCCTCCACCTGGTGTTCATGGGCAACCCGGGTACCGGAAAGACCACCGTGGCCCGGCTGCTGGCCAGGATCTACCACGCCATCGGCGTGCTGTCCAAGGGACAGTTGGTGGAGGTGGACCGCTCCGGCCTGGTGGCTGGATTTGTGGGGCAGACTGCCATCAAGACCAGCGAGGTGGTCCAAAAGGCCCTGGGCGGCGTGCTCTTCATCGACGAGGCCTATGCCCTGACCAACCAGGAAAACGCCAACGACTTCGGCAAGGAGGCCATCGAGGTCCTGCTGAAAAACATGGAGGACCACCGGAAGGACCTTATCGTCATCGTGGCGGGCTACACCGAGCTTATGGGGCGGTTCATCCACTCCAACCCCGGCCTGGAGTCCCGGTTCAACAAGTATTTCTATTTTGAGGACTATACCGGAGACCAGCTCATGGAGATTTTTCGGTCCATGTGCGGTAAAAACGGGTATACGATCGGGAATGAGGCCGAGAAATATGCCGAAGAGTATTTTGTGGGGCTCTACGAGGAGCGGGACGAGAACTTCGGCAACGCCCGGGACGTGCGCAACGTATTTGAGCGGGCGGTGGCCCGGCAGTCCGACCGGGTGGCGGCGCTGGAGGCCCCCACCAAGGAGCAGCTCATGGAGCTGACGGTGGGAGACCTGAGGGAGGAGGAGCCGGAGGAAACTCATACACCGGGTCTTCAGCACCCAGCTCCAGGCCAAGCCGGAGCCCGATCTCCAGACCCTTCCGAACCGCGTCCGTGAGCCCTTAGGAATGATCGGCGTTTGGAAACAGACCGGTCCATGCCAAACGATCAAAATCTTTTGGCCCTGGCACGACATTCTGATGTCTCCATTGGTTATCTGGTGGGCTGTACCAAGAAGTGGAAGGGTAACCGCTAGCGCGGAGCCCTTTGGGGTCTCCTGGAAAAAATTTTAGAAAAATTAAAAAAACCCCTTTACAAACGCCAGAAGCTGTGCTATATTAATGGCAGCTTAAACAGTAATAATTATCATTATTAAAAATAATTCAATGGAGGTACTACATTATGAAAAAGTTTGTCTGCACCGTTTGCGGTTATGTCCACGAAGGCGACACGCCCCCCGAGTTCTGCCCCATCTGCAAGGCTCCCGCCGAGAAGTTCAAGGAGCAGGTCGGTGAGAAGACCTGGGCTGCCGAGCATGTGGTCGGCGTGGCCAAGGGCGCTCCCCAGGAGATCATCGACGGCCTGCGCATGAACTTTGAGGGTGAGTGCTCCGAGGTCGGCATGTACCTGGCCATGGCCCGAGTGGCTCACCGTGAGGGCTACCCCGAGATCGGCCTGTACTGGGAGAAGGCCGCCTATGAGGAGGCCGAGCACGCCGCCAAGTTTGCCGAGCTGCTGGGCGAGGTGGTCACCGACTCCACCAAGAAAAACCTGGAGCTGCGCGTCGATGCCGAGAACGGCGCCACCGCCGGCAAGTTTGACTTGGCCAAGAAGGCCAAGGAGCTGAATCTGGACGCCATCCATGACACCGTCCACGAGATGGCCCGCGACGAGGCCCGCCACGGCAAGGCTTTCGAGGGCCTGCTGAAGCGCTACTTCGGCTAATCAAGCAGAATACGGAAAAGGGCGGAGCCTTCGCTCCGCCCTTTCTGATTGTATGAACCGGCGATAGGCGGCGGACCCAATTCCGGTATCCGCTGTGATAGGAGTATGTACGGATGAATAAAAAAGAGATTTTACTGGCGCGGCATTTTGCGACGTTGGCCATGGTCTATGCGGTGATTGCCATGGCATTGGGCGTATTTTATAGGGAGTTTACCAAATTCAGCGGCTTTGCGGGCAGAACCTCTCTGTCTTTCCTGCATACCCACTATTTTGCACTGGGAATGGTGTTTTTTCTTATCCTGATGCTGCTGGAAAAGACATTTGCCTTCTCAAGCCGAAACAGCGGGAAGTTCCTGCTGGTCTATCAACTAGGTCTCAATATCACAGGGCTGGGATTCTTTCTGCGGGGGATGAGCCAGGTGCTGGGAAATGAGTTGAGCCGAGGAATGGATGCCTCCATTTCCGGAATCTCGGGCATTGGTCATATTTTGCTGGGTATCGGCATGCTCTCTCTGCTTTTGCAGCTTCGGAGGGCGGCAGACGGAACCGGTGCCGGACAGAACCAGGACGACGCGCTGCGGGGCTGATGTTCCGCAGCGCGCTTTTTCTAGCTTGGCGGCCGGAAGCCTATTGACCCGGGAAATGGGATCCACTATGATGGAGGAAGAACATGGGAGGAGGGATTATATGCCCAACAACGGGAACAACTTCCGGCATGCTCTGGCAGAGTATATCCGAGGCTGGGGCGAAGGACTGGCGGTCGAGGAGGAGAAATACATCGGCTGGCGCTTTATCGGCACACCCCGTAAGCTGGATATCGTGATCATGAACCCCCAGAACTGCCGCTCCATGGCCATCGAGGCCAAGCTCCAGGAGACCAGCGGTTCGGCTTTCGAGAAGCTGAGCTACGCCCTGGACGACTGTATGGCGGCCCCCATCCCGTCCATCATTGTCTTTTCGGGGCGGTATATCCGGGACGACATGAAGGCCAAGCTGATTTCCTCCGGTCATGGTATTGAAGTGGGTTATGAAAACGGGGCGATTGCGGACCGGTATGAGCTGCTCAAGCAACGCATTTACATCGAACTGGGGATGAATTATTTCCCCTTCCTCCGTCCATAGCCGTGCAGAAGGGGAAAAGGCCGTGTGCCGCCAAACGCGGCACACGGCCTTGAAATTCCGATGCTGGGACGTATGGGAAGGGAACAGGCGCCTTACGCGCCGTGCCGGTCGAAACGGATATCAAAATACTGCTTCGCAATATCGGGGTGGTCGTGCTCGAACTCAGACATGTAGCGGAAAGCGGAGCTGGTCAGGCCGTTGGCCTCGCAGAACTGCCGGAAGCTCTTCTTCTTGAGAAAGCTGGGTTGGTTGCACCAGCGGGCCAGGGTGATGAACATCCCTTTGTAAGGAGAGCGGTTGTAGTACTCGTGGCGCATGATGTAGGGCAGGCACTGGTACTCCATCAGGATACGGATGCGCTCAAAGATGGAGGCGATCTCCTCCGCGCCCTGGGACTCATAGCCGGAGAGCACGTAGAGCTTGGTGGACTTGTCGGAGTGTCTCCGCCAAATTTTCAGGCCGCGCACCACCTGTTCGGCCTCGTTGATGTGGTCGAAGGCGAAGATATAGTCCCCGTGATACTTCACGTTCGCCAGCCGCCTGGCCTTCTCCTCGGTCATCAGACGCACATCCAGGCCCTGGCGGAACTGAAAGCGGCGGCCGGTTTCATCCAGCTCGTCCAGCACCTCCTGCCACTTGGGAAAGCCGAAAAACTGGTCGTCCCACAGGTATATGTGCTTGCGGGAGGGGTCGAAGAACTCCTTCACCGGAGAGTGGCGGAACACATGGTCATACTTCTGGTTGACACAGAAGGGGCACTTGCGGAAGCAGCCCCGAGTGGTAAAGCCGATGCTGTAATCCATGTAGTCGCTGTAGGTCTGGGGCTTGATGCCCCGGGCGATCTGCCTGCCCACATATTCGTCGTAGAGGTGGTAGTCGGGCATATGGTGTTCGACCTCCAGGGGAAGGTCCGGGGCGGTCATCCAGAAAAAGCCGGTGCCTCCAATGTGCAGATTGGGATAGTTCTTGGGATCGATGGGTACGTTGGTAAAATCAAATACCCGGGAGAGATATACCTCGTCGTATTTGGGAATGGAGTAGTAATCCTCCAGCAGGGTGACGTCGTTGCCCAGCTCCTTTTGATAGCCGCTGATTTTCATGAGAGCCAGGTTGGGGTGACGGGTCCCGTTATCGAGCAGATCCGCGTCGATAATTCCGATTGTCTTGGGCATGTTTTCACCGTCCTTCCGACCCAGTATAGCAAAAGTCGATCGACCTGTCAATCCGGGATCTCTCTGGATCATTTTAAAAATGATCCGAAGAGATCAAAGCGAAAATGGTCCGGTTTATAGGACGGATGCACCTTAACGGACGTTTTACTTGCAATCTGCGCCGGACGGGCTTATAATAAAAAAGCAAATGACAATACTGGAAAAGGAGTGATATGCGCTGTGAGCGGTGACCCTGTGAGTCGAGAATGTCCCATATGGAGCGCGGCGCATTGGCTCTGCGGCTGACCGGCCCGTCCGGTAGACCCGCACGCCGTGTCGCCGCTTGGCCTGTGCAGGAAGGATATTTTCCGCACAGGCGGCAAAGACAAATGCGTGCGGGGATTTTTATACCCTTTTGAGGGGCCCGCGCCGAGAAAGGCGTGAGATCGTTGCTCTCTATTTTTAAAACGATTCAAGGAAAAATGACCCGGCTGGATTCCGTGCAGGACGGCTGCTGGGTGAACCTGA
>NZ_DCJO01000002.1:36770-41635 GCF_002320075.1 Intestinimonas sp. UBA1698
GGACGAGGAGGAGACCTCCCGGATCGACACCGAGGACGGACAGACCCTCATCATCATCGACGTGCCCGCTGTGGAGAAGGATGACGCGGTGGTGTACTCCACTCTGCCCCTGGGCATCATCGTCACCGACAAGCACATCATCACCGTCTGCCTGAAGGAGACCTCCATTCTGAAGGATTTTCAGGACGGACTGGTGCGGTTTGCCGAAACCCAGAAGCGCACCAGCTTCATTCTCTATATGCTGTTGCAGGTTGCCAAACGCTTCCTTCAGTATCTGAAGCAGATTGACAAGATCTACAACTACATGGAGCGGCAGCTCTACAAGTCCCAGCGAAACAAGGAGCTCATTCAGCTCCTGGATCTGGAAAAGTCACTGGTCTACTTCAACACCTCGCTCAAGGCCAATGAGGTGACCCTGGAAAAGATTCTCCGGGGCCGCATCATCACCCTATATGAAGAGGACCACGACCTGCTGGAGGACGTGCTCATTGAGGTGCGCCAGGCCATCGAGATGGCTAACATCTACTCCTCCATCATCTCTGGCATGATGGACGCTTTCGCCTCCGTCATCTCCAACAATCTGAACGTGATCATGAAGGTGCTGACCTCCATCACCATCCTGCTGACCATCCCAAATATCTTCTTCAGTTTCTACGGGATGAACGTAGCCAATCTGCCCCTGGACCAGTTCTGGTGGTTCCCGCTGGCCCTGTCCGGCGTGGTGATCCTGGTGGTGGCTATTATCCTGAAAAAACGGGATCTCTTCTGAAGAAACGGTGGACCATGTCCACCGTTTTTTGAATCAAACTTTATGTGTGGATTCATATTCTGGTAACAATTACATGTTATACTGGATTATATTGGAGAGATGCACATTTCACAAAGGCGTTCTGCGGTACGCAAGGCAGAGCGGAAGAATGGAGGTTTTCTATGGCGAGCAATCCAAACTACTGCGATATCACCCCTGAGATTGAAGCGCTGGCGGCCCAGTCCCTGCAAAACAGCAGCATTGACGCGGGGGACTATGTGAAGTACGACGTCAAGCGCGGCCTCCGCGACCTCAACGGCAAGGGCGTTCTGGCGGGCCTGACCGAGATCTCCGACATCATCGCCAAAAAAATGGTGGACGGGCAGGAGATCCCCTGCGACGGCAAGCTCTACTACCGCGGCATCGATGTAGAGAAGCTGGTGGCGGGGGCGCTGAAGGAGGGGCGGTTCGGCTTTGAGGAGACCGCCTATCTGCTCCTGCTGGGCCGCCTGCCCAACGCGGCGGAGCTGGAGAGCTTTAAAAATCAGCTGGCCTACTACCGTACCCTGCCCGGCAACTTCGTGCGGGATGTCATTCTGAAGGCGCCCAGCCAGGATATTATGAACTCCCTGGCCCGCAGCGTGCTGAACCTGGCCTCCTATGACGAGCGGTGCGACGATATCTCCCTGCCCAACGTCATGCGCCAGTGTCTCCAGCTCATCGCCCTGTTCCCGGTACTCAGCGTCTACGGCTACCAGGCCTACACCTACAAGAGCGGGAACAGCCTTTACATACACGCCCCCCAGCCGGAGCTGTCCACGGCGGAGAACATCCTCTCCCTGCTGCGGCCTGACTCCTCCTACTCCTTCTGGGAGGCCCACGTGCTGGACATCTGCCTTACCCTTCATGCCGAACACGGCGGCGGCAATAACTCTACCTTCACCACCCATGTGGTCACCTCCTCCGGGACGGACACCTACTCCTGCATGGCGGCCGCCCTGGCCTCACTGAAGGGGCCCAAGCACGGCGGCGCCAACATCAAGGTCATTCGAATGTTTGAGGACATGAAAGAGCAGGTGAAGGACTGGAAGGACGAGGACGAGGTGCGCCATTACCTCCAGGCCCTGCTGGACAAGCAGGCATTTGACAGAGCTGGCCTCATTTACGGTATGGGTCACGCGGTCTACTCTCTCTCCGACCCCCGCGCCAACCTGCTCCACTCCTTTGTGGAGAAGCTGTCCCGGGAGAAGGGCCGTACGGAGGAGTATGAGTTGTACTCCCTGGTGGAGCGGCTGGGCCCCGAGATCATCGCCGGGGAGCGGAAGATGTATAAGGGCGTATCCGCCAATGTGGACTTTTATTCCGGTTTTGTCTACCACATGCTGGATCTGCCCCTGGAGCTCTATACCCCCCTCTTTGCCATGGCCCGGGTGGCCGGATGGAGCGCCCACCGTATCGAGGAGCTCATCAACATGGGCAAAATCATCCGCCCGGCCTACAAGTATGTGGGAACCCACGCGGATTATACGCCGCTTGCGGAGCGGTGACCTCAAATCCATCCGAAAGAAGTGTGTGCGGAGATGAAGTTTACGCTGGTAAAGGGCGTGCCTGAGCGGCTCGAGGAGTATCGGGAGGTCTTTTATGGCTCCAAGCTGTACGACGCCTACTTCGCCGAGGGGGACAGCCTGAATGAGAACCTGCTCCGTGCGATGGCGGACGGCGATCTCTATGTAGCCATGAGCCCCGGGGACGAGGCCGTGGGCGTCATGTATATGACCCGGAACGGCCTGGCCGGCCTGCCCTATCTGAATCTGCTGGGCGTGAAAAAGAAGTACCGGGGCCAGGGCATCGGCACGGATCTGGTCAAAATTTTCATCGGGGTTATGGAGGAAAAGAACTATCCCAATATGTTCATCATGACCAGCCAGTTCAATACGGGGGCCAAGCGGCTCTATCAGTCCCTGGGCTTCCAGCCCAAGTGCCTGCTGCACGATGTGATTCGCAAGGGCGTGTCCGAGTGGCTGTTCATGCGGCCCAACCGGAAGCTGGCGTAAAGAACATAAAGAGGAATCCCCCGGCGGTGCCGGGGGATTCCTCTTTATTTGCTCCGGCGTACCTCCAGATAGTAGTATTCCTGATCCGGTTCCAGCGGCACGGAGGTAAGTCCGGCCGCCAGATCGAAGCCGAAGTTCTGACGGACGATGGCAATCTGCTCCGTGTGGGCCAGCGCGGCGGTCTGGCGCGTGAAGGAGAGGGCGGAACCCAGCTGCGTAACCAGATCATAGCCGTATATGCCCCGGTTCTCCGTGTGGGCGCAGGCGAAGTCAAAGCTGGCCTCCTTGGGCAGGGCGGCCTCCACCTGGACGCTTTCCCCGGCGGGAATCGTGAGGGCGGCCTCCGCATAGAAGATGCGCTCCTGTATGTTGACCCAGGAGAACACATCCTCCAGCATGGTCATGTCTGCCGGCACCGCCGTGCCCAAGCCCCGGCAGAGGGTGTCAAAAAACACCTCCCTGGAGAGGGCCGCGGCGTCCAGCTCCTTGCCGTACTTGAGGGCCAGGGTGTCCGGGGGCGGGCAGAGGGCGTCCAGCACTTCCATCAGAGTGGACTCGTACCGGGTGACGGCGGCGCTCACCCCGTCCAGCTCCTCGCCGGGGTCGCAGCCCCCGTCCCGGTAGCCCTGGAGGGTGTAGGCCTCCAGAGCGCCGCCCACCGCGATGAGCAGGCGGGGTTCCCGGGCGTGGGGGGAGTCCGGCTCGGGCAGGGAGAAGCTGCGCCGGGCCCAACCCGCCTCCCGGTCAATGGAGCTGCCGTGAAAGCCGTAAGTCAGCACGGCGGGGGCGTCCTCCGACCAGGGGTAGGTCACCGCCAGGGTGGGGGCCGCGGCGTCGCTCTCCGGCCGGGTGAGGTCGGTGAAGGCGTAGACCGTCACCGGCGTGTCCAGGGCGGGGATCTCGGCGTGGGCCGCCGCCAGATCGTTCCCCTCCACCAGGGCGGCGTACTCCTCCCAGGACTCCAGACTCTGGCTCCCGCCCACGCCGGGGCGGATGACGGCGTCCAGCGCCGCGCCGTCCGCCGTCAGGGTGGGGGGATAGAGGGCGTAGAAGCTGCCGGAAAAGGGATAGACCAGGGTGACGCTCTGGTCGGTGTCGGTGGGGTTGGTGAGCACATAGGAGTCGGTGACGTCGATGTCGGTGGTGTGCCCGTCGCCCCAGGGGGCGAAGTCCAGTGTGATGGTGCGGCGGGCGGTGAGCCCGGCGTCCTCCAGGGTGGTCAGGGAAAAGACCGGTCCGGCGTAGGACTGGAAGATGCTCCCCCCGGCGTGGCCGCCTCCGCCGGCGGAGCTGCCCCCCAGCCGGGGCAGCAGCAGGGTTCCCCCCAGCAACAGGACGGCCAAGCAGGCGCACACCCCCATCCAGGGGCGGAGTCTCCGGCGGCGGGCGGGCGTCCCGGCCAGCCCGGCCACCCGGGCCCGCAGCTCCGGGGAGGCGCGGAGGGCCTCCACCTGGGCCAGATAGTCTGATTTATGCATCGTCAAAGCCTCCGATCATCCGCTCCCGCAGGGCCTGCCGCCCCCGGGCCAGCCAGGAGAGCACCGTGTTCCGCTTGGCGCCCAGTATCCTCCCGATCTCCGCGGCGGTATAGCCCTCAAAGTAGTGGAGGTAGAGGGTACTGCGGTAGGGCGCGGGCAGGGCGCGCACCTCGTCCAGGACGGAGGGCTCCGCCGCCTCCGGGGCGGGAATGGCCTCTGTCAGGGGCACCTCCGTCCGGCGCTTGGCCCGGTAGAGGTTTTTGCACTTGTTGACGGTGACCCGCAGCAGCCAGGCCCGCAGGTGTTCGGGCTCCCGGAAGCGCTTGCCGCTGCGGAGCAGGGCCTCAAAGACCTCCTGGGCCACGTCCTCGGCGTCCTGGGGCGAGGGGGCGGCGTGGAAGGCCGCGCGGTATACGGTGTCCAGATAGTGTTCCACTGCGTAGGAAAAGAGGGCGTCCCCCCGGAGCTGGTCGGCCATGGCTCTCGCTCCTTTCTGCCCTATACACACCTGAGAAGGGCGGATGATTGCATGGATTGTACCATTTTTGGCGGGAAAGCGCCAGGGGCGCGGACGTTTTTCGTCCG
>NZ_DCJO01000002.1:41643-43024 GCF_002320075.1 Intestinimonas sp. UBA1698
AGTCCGCGCCCCTGGCATTATTTCAGCGCATTTGCCACCCGGTCCAGGGTGGCGGTGTGGTTCTGATCCAGCAGGTGGGTGTAGATCTTGCCCGTGGTGGCGGGGGTGGAGTGGCCCAGGGCCTTGCCGATGTCGAACAGGGGCGCGCCCTGGGCGGAGGCCACGGTGGCGAAGGTGTGGCGCAGGCCGTGGAGGGTGATTTTGGGCAGGTGGTGGGCCTGAATGAAGCGGGTGAAGGCCAGGGACACAGCGTTGGGGGAGTAGGGGTTACCCTTGGCGTCCACCGCCACCATGCCGGTGTCCGGCCAGGCGTCTCCCAGGGCCAGCTTGCGCTCGGCCTGTCGGGCGCGTTCCCGCCGCAGCAGGCGGTAGAGATCGTCGCTCATGTGGAGGATGCGGTTGGAGGAGCGGTTCTTGGTCTCCTTCTGCACGATCTCCGCCCCGGCGGCGGTGCGGGCCTCCTTGATGTGGAGCTTGCGCAGCTCGAAGTCCACGCTGCTCCACCGCAGGCCGCAGATCTCCTCCCGACGCAGGCCCAGGCTGCCCGCCAGCTTGACGATCAGCTCCAGCCAGTGGCCCTCCACCAGGCCGAACAGCCGCTTGAGCTCCGCCGGGGTGTAGAATCGGGCCTCATGGGGGATGACCCGGGGCGGCTCCACCCGCTCTGTGGGACAGCGGAGAATGATGTCCTGCCGGAGCGCCATGTGCAGGGCGCAGGAGAGCAGATCGTGGTGCCGCCGTACCGTATTGGCCGACAGGCCCTTGTCCCGCATGAGCATGGAGTAGTATTGCTGGAGATGCTGGGGCGTCAGCTTCTGGATGGGGACGGAGCCCAGCGCGTCGGACAGGTGGTTGTCGATGATCTTGCGGTAGCCGTAGATGGTGGTGGCGGCCCGGTTGGGCTGAATGACCTCCTCCATCCAGTATTCCAGCCACTGATCCAAGGTCATGGAGCGGGGGGCCACGGTCTGGTGGGTGTCCTGTTCCGTCTGAAAATCGCGCAGGCCCCGGCGGGCCTGGGCCAGCGTGGGGTAGGTCTTGTACTTCTTCACTCGCTTGCCGGTTTCATCCAGGCCGTAATCCATGCAGACATAGTATTTCTGTCGCATTTCGTCAAAAGATATATTAGTTTCTACTTTTTTTCGAGCCATCGCTTCAAAATCCCTCACTTTTCGACAGAATTGGACTTTTACAGTATCATACGAAATTGTGAAAGACCATAATAATCCCCATTCTGGCGTTATTATGCGCCAAAATGGGGTTTTTATGTAAAAAATATGCTTATTTGGAAGCGATGGCCTCGGCGACCCGAATGCCGTCCACGGCCGCGCTGGTAATCCCGCCCGCGTACCCAGCCCCCTCGCCGCAGGGGTAAAGGCCC
>NZ_DCJO01000002.1:43069-43495 GCF_002320075.1 Intestinimonas sp. UBA1698
CTCGCCCCGGAGGATGCGCACCGGAGAGGAGGAGCGGCTCTCCACGCCGGTGAGCACGGCCTCCGGCGCGGCAAAGCCGCGGAGCTTGCGGTCGAAGAGGGGGAGGGCACCCCGCAGGGTGTCGGCCACGTAGCCGGGCAGGCAGCGGTCCAGCTCCGCCGGGGTGACGCCGGGGCGGTAGGTGGGGGTGATGCGCCCCAGGGCCGTGGAGGGCCGCCGGGCCAGGAAGTCGGCCACCGTCTGGGCCGGGGCGCGGAAGCCGCCGCCGCCCAGGGTGTAGGCCGCCGCCTCCCAGCGGCGCTGGAATTCTACCCCCGCCAGGGGGTGCTCCGAGCCAAAGTCGGCGGGGGACACCCCCACCAGGAAGCCGCCGTTGATGTTGGCCCCGTCCCGGGCGCGGCAGCTCATGCCGTTGGTCACCAGCCG
>NZ_DCJO01000004.1:0-63133 GCF_002320075.1 Intestinimonas sp. UBA1698
CGGGCCCACCTGGGCCGTGTCGCCGTCGATGGCCTGCTTGCCGCAGAAAATCGCGTCAAACTTGCCCTCGGTCTCCTCGATCTTCTTAATGGTCTCGGAGATGATGTAGCTGGTCGCCAGCGTGTCGGACCCGCCGAACGCGCGGTCGCTCACCAGGTATGCCTTATCCGCCGCAATGGCCAGTGACTCCTTCAGCACCGCCTTCGCCTGCTCGGGGCCCATGGACAGCACCACGATCTTCGCGGAGGGGTCCTTATCCTTGATCCGGGCAGCCGCTTCCAGCGCGTACCCGTCGAACGGGTTCAGAATGCTGGGCACGCCGTCGCGGATCAGCGTGTTCTTCACCGGATCGATCTTGATTTCCGTCGTATCCGGCACCTGCTTGACGCATACAAGCATGTTCATTTCTGTGTTTCCTCCTATTACGTTTTTTCAGGACTGCGGCGAACCTCAGTCCCGTGGCCCTTCCCCGGCCATACCCCCAGTGGGCATAGCCTGGCCAAACCACTTTTCCCGTCTTACATCATATACCGGAAGCGCCCCCCTTGTCAATCGGAATCGTCACTCCCCCCACAAAAAAGGCCCCGGATTTGGAACGGCTTCCGGCAAACCGCATATCTTCCGGCCGATATTCCTCCGACCCTCCCGCGGCGGAGCCGTCCAAAAAGCAGAATTTTAAAAAATACCTCTTTACACCATTAGTTTATCATGGTAAAATGCTAAAGCACCCGGGTTATACCCGGCAGGATTTTGGATATTGGAGGATACATACATTATGAACATGAAACGCCTGATCGCGCTTGCCCTGGCGCTGGTCCTGTCTCTGGCCTTGGCCGCCTGCGGCAGCGGCGCTGCACCCTCTCCCTCCGCCTCCGCCCCCGCGGAGAGCGCTCCGGCCGAGTCCGCCTCTGCCGAGAGCGATCTGGACTACGTCAAGGGCAAGGGAGCTCTCGTCATCGGCTACACCGTCTACGCCCCCATGAACTACACCGACGACAACGGTGAGTTCACCGGCTTCGACACCGAACTGGCCAAGGCCGTCTGCGAAAAACTGGGCGTGGAGCCCCAGTTCCAGGAGATCGTCTGGGAAACCAAGGAGATCGAGCTGGCCGGCAAGACCATCGACTGCATCTGGAACGGCATGACCCTGGACCCTGAGCGCGAGGCCAACATGGCCTGCACCGTCCCCTATGTGAAGAACGCCCAGGTGGTGGTGATGAAGGCCGACGCCGACTATGCCGACACCTCCTCCCTCATCGGCAAGTCCGTCTGCGCCGAGGTGGGCTCCGCCGGCGAGACGCAGATCCTGGGCAATGAGGAGACCAAGCCCGACGCCAACCTGGCTCAGGCCGACTACGTGGGCAAGAGCGTCCAGACCGACTGCCTCATGGAGGTGGCCGCCGGCACCTGCGACGCCGCCGTTCTGGATATGACCCTGGCAAACGCCATGATCGGCGAGGGCACCGACTATGCCGGCCTGAAGATCGTGGATGAGCTGGCCGTGGAGAACTACGGGGTGGCCTTCCGCCAGGGGTCCGACGTACGGGACGCCGTCAATAAGATCTTTGCCGAGATGGTGGCCGACGGCTCCTTGGGCGCCCTGGCCGACAAATACGGCCTGGAGCTGGCCGATTAAGCGGATTTTCCCGTCCATGGAATCTGATCGTCTGGGACAGGGGCCAAGCCCCTGTCCCAGACGGTGTCTTTTGAGGTGTACTGTATGAGCGTCATCTTGGGCCGTCTGTTCGAGGGCTTCTGGATCAACTGCCAGCTTTTCGGCCTGACCCTGCTGTTTGCCCTGCCCCTGGGGCTGCTGATCTCCTTTGGTTCCATGAGCCGGTTCCAGCCACTGGCCTGGCTCATCAAGACCTTCGTCTGGATCATTCGGGGCACTCCCCTGATGCTCCAGCTCATCATCATCTTTATGGGCCCCGGGCTTCTGGGCTGGGGCAACCCGTGGCCCGCCGGCAACTCGGGGCGGCTCACCGCCGCTGTGGTGGCTTTCGTCATCAACTACGCCTGCTATTTCTCTGAGATCTACCGGGGCGGTATCGAGGCCGTCCCCAAGGGTCAGACGGAGGCGGGCCAGGTGCTGGGCATGACCAAACGGCAGATCTTCTTCAAGGTCACCCTGCTCCAGGTGGTCAAGCGCATCCTTCCGCCCATGGGCAACGAAATCATCACCCTGGTGAAGGACACCTCCCTGGCCCGGATCATCTCCAACAAGGAGATCATCATGATGGCCGGCGAATACTCCTCCAAGGGTCTGATCTGGCCTCTGTTTACCACGGGGCTGTTCTTCCTGGTATTCGTGGGCGTGCTGACGCTGCTGTTCGGTTACCTCGAGCGGCGGCTGGACTATTTCCGGTAAGGGGGCGGCAGATATGGCGATCCTTGAGGTCCAACACATTGAAAAGAGCTTTGGCGCCACCCAGGTGCTTCAGGATATCTCCTTTGGTCTGGAGCGGGGCCAGGCTCTGGCCATCATCGGCTCCTCCGGCTCCGGCAAGACCACGCTGCTGCGCTGCCTCAACTTCTTGGAGACCCCCGACCGGGGCAGCATCACCGTGGACGGTCATCGCCTCTTTGACGCCGCCGACCCCGCCACCCAGCGGGAGAGCGAAATCCGCAAAAAGAGGCTCCACTTTGGGCTGGTGTTCCAGTCCTTCAATCTCTTCCCTCAGTATACCGCCCTACAGAACGTTACCCTGGCCAAGGAGCTACTGGCTCAGGAGGCCCCGGGTTACAAGGCCGACCGCAAGCGCATCCACGCCGGGATCGAGGCCGAGGGCCGGGAGCTGCTGGAGCAGATGGGGCTCAGCGACCGGGCCGACCACTATCCCCACCAGCTCTCCGGTGGCCAGCAGCAGCGGGTAGCCATCGCCCGGGCCCTGGCTCTGCACCCGGACATTCTCTGCTTTGACGAGCCCACATCGGCCCTGGACCCGGAGCTCACCGGCGAGGTGCTGAAGGTCATCCGGAGCCTGGCCGAGCGGAACACCACCATGGTCATCGTCACCCACGAGATGGCCTTCGCCCGGGATGTGGCCGATCGGGTCATCTTCATGGATGGCGGCGTCATTGTGGAGGAGGGCCCCGCCCGGGAGATCATCGAGCACCCCCGGCAGGAGCGCACCCGGCAGTTTCTGGCCCGGTACGCAGACAATGAAGCATAACAAAAACGCGCCCGCCGGGAGTTTTCCCGGCGGGTGCGTCTGCTTTTCCGCTCAGACCTCCATGATGACAGGCAGGATCATGGGGTTGCGCTTGGTCTTTTTGTAGAGGAAGCCGGACAGGTCGTTCTTGATCTCCCCCTTGATGGTGGCCCAGTCGGTGGTGTTGCTCCGGTGGCAGCGCTCCAGCGCCTCCACGGCCACCCGGCGCAGCTCCTCCATCAGCTCCTCGGACTCCTTGACGTAGACGAAGCCGCGGGTGATGATGTCGGGGCCGGACACCACGCTGCCGTCCTCGCCGGACATGGAGGTGACCACCACGATCATGCCGTCCTCGGCCAGGTGCTTCCGGTCCCGCAGGACCACGCTGCCCACGTCGCCCACGCCGTAGCCATCCACGAAGACCCGGCCGGCGGGCACGGTGCCGTTGATCTTGGCGGAGTTGGGCGTGAACTCCATCACCTTGCCGATGTCGCTGATGAGGATGTGGTTGGGGTGCATCCCCATCTCCTGGGCCAGCTTGGCATGGATCTTCAGGTGCCGCTGCTCCCCGTGGAGGGGGATAAAGAATTTGGGCTTCACCAGGGCGTGGATGATTTTCAGCTCGTCCTGGCAGGCGTGGCCGGACACATGGAGCTGACCCGTCCGCTCGTTGACCACCTCGGCCCCCTTGCGGTAGAGCTCGTTGATGACGTTGCCGATGGCGTTCTCGTTGCCCGGAATGGCGGAGGCCGAGATGATGATCCGGTCCCCGGCCTGGATGTCCACCTGGCGGTGGGTGGAGAAGGCCATGCGGGTCAGGGCGGACATGGTCTCGCCCTGGCTGCCGGTGGTGACGATGCAGATCTTGTCCTTGGGCAGGCTCTTGATGTGGTTGACGTCCACCAGAGTCCCCTCGGGCACGTTCATGTAGCCCAGCTCAGTGGAGACCTTCATGGCGTTTTCCATGCTGCGGCCGGTGACGGCCACCTTGCGCCCGTACTTGGCGGCCACCGAGATAATCTGCTGGATGCGGTCCACGTTGGAGGCGAAGGTGGTGACGATGATGCGCTGGTCGCAGCCCCGGAACAGGGCGTCGAAGGAGGCGCCCACGCACCGCTCCGACTTGGTGTAGCCGGGGCGCTCCACGTTGGTGGAATCGCACAGCAGGGCCAGCACGCCCGCCTTGCCCAACTCGCCCAGCCGGGCCAGATCAATCATGCCGCCCTGGATGGGGGTGGAGTCGATCTTGAAGTCGCCGGTGTGGACGCACAGGCCCACCGGCGTCTTGATGGCGAAGGCCACCGCGTCGGCAATGGAGTGGTTGACGTGGATGAACTCCACGCTGAACCGCCCGGCCTTGACCACCTCGCCCGCCTCGCAGGTGATGAGCTTGGTCTTGTCCAGCAGGCGGTGCTCCTCCAGCTTGAGCTTCACCAGCCCCGCCGTCATGCGGGTGGCGTAGATGGGGGCGTTGATGCTGCGCAGCAGATAGGGGATGGAGCCGATGTGATCCTCGTGACCGTGGGTCAGGAAGATGCCCCGGATCTTCTCCTTGTTCTTGATCAGATAGGTGAAGTCAGGGATGACCACGTCGATGCCGTACATGTCGTCGTCGGGGAAGCCCATGCCCACGTCCACCACGATCATGTCGCCGCCATACTCATAGACGGTCATGTTCTTGCCGATCTCGTTGAGTCCGCCCAGGGATATGATTTTCAATTTTTCTGCCATAAAAGTAATGTAACACTCCTTGTCTGAATTTACCATAAACGGTATGTACGGGCACAGAGGAGCGCTTTTGAGCGCATCAAAACAAGGGCGGCGGCCACCCGCTCTTTCCGGCCCTGCCTCGCCGGAAAAAGGGGTGGCCCCAGCCGCCTGCGCGCCCGTGATTTTCTCTGTGTCCCTGCCTTATCAAAGTGCGGTAACGCACATAAAGCCATTCCAAGTTACTCTAGTATACCACAAGGGACTGGAAAAGTATACAAAAATTTTTATTGAGGCCTCTGCCCGTCCGTCCCCTGCCGGTCCAGCTCCTGGGCCCGCTTCACATAAAAATCACACAATTCCGCCGCCGTCTCCATGTCCGCCGCCTCGGCCACTACCCGCAGGGCGGAGCGCCGGCTCAGGGGCGCCATCCAGATCCAGGCCTCGCCGGAGCGGATGCGCACCCCCTCGCCCCGGGCGTCGCCACCCGTCTCGGCCAGGCTCTGCATGACCTCCCCCCGCCCCCGCCGGAGGGGAACCTCCCGCTGGAGGCGCACGAACCGCGGGACCCGGCCGACCAGAGTGCGCAGCCGCTCCCCCGTCTGTCCCAGCCGGGCACAGATGCGGCAGGCGGCGAACACCCCGTCCCGGAGCCAAGGCAGCGCCGCATAGAGCTCCTCCGCCTCCGGCCCGTCCCGGTCCAGCCGGAGCACGGCCTCCGGCCGCCCCTCAGCCAGCGCCTCCACGGCGGCGGGTGCCCCGGCGGGGACGGCTACCCGGCCACCGCCCCGGTCCAGCTCGATGAGGCTCACCAGCGTGAGCAGCGCCCCCGAATCCACGGTCCGGCCCTCCTCGTCCCAGGCCGTCAGACGCAGGCCGCCGTACTCCGCGGCAAAGCCGGGCACGCCCGGGGCCCGTTTGCGCAGCACCACGCATCCCAGCTCCTCCAGGGCGGAGGCCAGGACGCGGTCGGCGGGGGTCTCGCCCGGCACCGACACCGCCACCGGCGTGATGGGCTGCCGGTCCAGGCGGCTGACCTTGGCCGCCTCGGCGGCGTAGGCCGCCGACACGCCGGAGACGTTCCGCCAGGGCCCTACCCGTCCGGCGGGCACCCGGCGGACCTCTCCCCGGAGGACGGCCCCCTCCAGCTTGCGCTCCCGGCTGCGGCTCAGGGGCAGGCCCCGCCGGTCGAAGAAATGGAGAAAGGTCCGCTCCCCCGCCTGCTCCACAAAGAGAGAGACCGGCAGGGCATAGCGTCCGGCCAGCCAGGCCCCGGCGGAGGGACAGCCCCCGTCGTGGACCAGAACCTCGGCCCCCGCCGCCGCCGCGCCGCACCCGGCGGAGCGGGCCAGCAGCCGGGCGGCCTCCCCGCCGGCCCAGCCCAGGCCCACCTTGCCCTCGGCGCCCAGGGCGGAGCCCAGGGCCATCAGGGCCTCCGGGGAGAGCTCCTCTCCCAGCTCACCCCGGACCACACCGCCGTCCCCAAAGAACAGCCCGCCGCGGCTTCCCCCGTGGATGAGCGAGGCGGTGAGCCGGGCCCCGGCGGCACTCTCCCGGCCGGGCCACACCTTGACCCGCTCCAGCAGGACGGAGCCCTCGCCGGCGGCGCTCTCCGCCCCCAGGACGGCCCCCTCGTTGAGGACGGCCCCGTTTTTGGCGGTGGACGAGCGGCACAGGATGGCGCCGTAGAGGGTGCAGCGGTCTCCCACCGCCGCGCCGGCCATGAGTATGCTGCGCTGCACCAGAGACCGGCGGCCCACCCGGGCCCCCTCCTCCAGTATGGCGTGGGGCCCGATGAGGCTCCCCTCGCCCAGCTCGGCCCCCGGCCCGATCCAGCACGGGGGCACCACCGACACCCCCGCCGGAATGGGCTGGGCCGCCCAGACGCCGGGCGCGCTCTGGGGCAGGGCGAGGTCCAGCTTCACCCGGCCGGACAGGGCGTCGGCGGCGCAGTCCAGATAGGCCGCGCAGTCCCCCATATCGCACCAGTAGCCGTCGGCCACGTGGCCGTACAAAGGTGCGCCTCGGGAGAGCAGCAGGGGGAACAGGTCCTTGCCGAAATCGTAGGGCTGGTCCCCGGGCACCAGGTCCATGGCCCGGCGGGTCAGCAGGTAGATACCGGTGTTTACCGTGTCGGTGAACACCTGGCCCCAGCCCGGCTTTTCGATGAACCGCTGGATGCGCCCGTCGTCCCGGGTGAGCACCAGGCCGTACTCCAGGGGGGCGGAGTGGCGGTGGAGGATCAGGGTGGCCGCCGCCCGGCTGGTGCGGTGGAACCCCAGGGCGGCGGACAGGTCCAGGTCGCACACCGCGTCGCCGCTGATGACCAGGAAGTCCTCACCGCCCAGGTGAGCCATACAGTTTTTCACGCTGCCCGCGGTGCCCAGGGGCTCCTTCTCCACAAAATAGGTCAGCTTTACCCCCAGTTCGGCGCCGTCCCCGAACCACTCGGTGACCACCTGGGGCATATACTGCAGGGTGACGCAGATATCGGTAAAGCCGTGGCGCTTGAGCAGGCCGATGATGTGCTCCATCACCGGCTTGCCGAAGAGAGGGATCATGGGCTTGGGCCGGTCCAGGGTGAGGGGTCGCAGCCGGGTGCCCTCCCCTCCCGCCATGATGACTGCTTTCACAGGAAAACCATCCTTTCCGGCCTTATAAAAGGCGATTTTCCCTAGTATGGCCGAAACCGGAAAAATTATTGTCCGGCGGTCTCCGCCGCCGTCCAGTAGGGACAAGTCTGGTCTTTGACCCGCTGCTTGATCCGGGGATACCGGCAATGCCCGCAGGCGACGGGATGAAAGGCCGTACCCCATTTCCGGTAGTGCTGGCAGAAATATTTGCAGGCCCCGCAGACCCGCTCGTCCGTTTTTATGAGCTTCTTTACCATATCGAAAGCCCCCTTTTCTAATTATATTAGTCTCCACACGACTAATTGCCAATAGTCACACAGCGACTGTTGTATAATTGCAAAGGGTGATTTTATGTACTTTTCCCGCATTCGGGATCTCCGTGAGGACAATGAATTGAGCCAAGAAAAGGCGGCCTCCGTTTTAGGTGTCACGCAAACCACCTATTCCAAGTATGAGCTTGGAAAAATTACCGTTCCAACGGAATCGTTGATCAAACTTGCCGACTTTTACAAAGTCAGCCTGGACTATCTGGTGGGCCGCGACGTCAGGCCCGCCCGGACGGGTCCCATCAAGCCCGGCCGCTACCGCCACTTCAAGGGCGGCGAATACCGGGTGCTCGGCACCGCCGCCCACTCGGAAACACTGGAGCCCATGGTGGTCTATCAGGCCCTTTACGGAGAGCGGGGGATGTGGGTGCGGCCCGCCGCCATGTGGAACGAGCGGGTGGAGCGGGACGGCTATGCCGGCCCCCGCTTCACCTATGTGGGGGAGTGAGCCGATGAACATTCAGATTTTTGGAAAATCCAAGTGCTTTGACACCAAAAAGGCGGAGCGGTATTTTAAGGAGCGGCGGGTCAAATTTCAGTCCGTCGATCTCATCAAGTACGGCATCCGCCCCGGTGAGCTGAAGAGCGTTAAAAACGCCGTAGGGCTGGAGGCGCTGATCGACGCCAGGCACCCAGACGCCGCTCTGGTGACCTGCCTGGCCTATGACGACGACAAGCTGGAAAAGCTGCTGGAAGACCCCAGGCTGCTGAAAACACCCCTCGTGCGCAACGGCCGGCAGGCCACGGTGGGCTACTGCCCCGACGTGTGGAAAACCTGGGAATAACGGAAAAGCGGCCCGGCGGGAGACCCCGCCGGGCCGCTTTTCAGGTTTCATACCGCCGCCGGGCCTCCTCCAGCCGCCGCCGGAAGTCCTCCACCGCCCAGTCCGGGCTCAGGAGGGTCACGCCGGGCCCCAGGCCGAAAAGCCAGCCGAAAAACTGGGGGGAGACCACCGCGTCCACGGTGACGGTGAAATGGCTCTCCCCGTCGGGCACCAGCATCACGTCCTGTCCGAAGCGGTCCAGCACCACCCCCACCATCGGATTCTCACAGCGCAGACGCAGCTTGCCCTCCCGGCCGGAGAACATACCGAAGTGCTTGGCGGCATAGGCCGCCACGTCGAAGCCCTCCGGGCCGCCCTCCGCCGGGACACAGGTGACCGCCAGCTCGGCCATCTTGTCCACCCGGTAGTGCCGCACCTCCCCCATGGCGCCGTCCCAGCCCACCAGATAATAGTTCTCGCTGTTCCAGATGAGGCCGTAGGGCGACACGCTGTACCGCCGCCCCTCCCGGCGAAAGACCTTTTCCTTGCGCACGTTGTACTCAAAGTACCGGAAGGTCACCGTCTTTCCGGCGGACAGCGCGGCGTGGAGCTTGTCAATGGAGTAGTAAACGCTCTCGTTCATGGTCTTGACCCGCCGTTCCACGTAGACCTGCCGCTGGAGCTGCCGGGCCTGATGGACGCTGGTCAGGCCCTCCAGCTTGCGGATCAGGCTGTCGCTTTTGCGCCGGGTGATGAACTTGCACGACTGCACCGCATCCACCAGCAGCTTCAGCTCCGGCAGCTCGAAGGGCCGCTCCCCCACGAACCAGCCCGGCGTCTTGCCTTTTCGGCTCTGGATATCCAGGCCGAAGGCCCGTAGGGCCTCCAGGTCGTCGTAGATGCTCTTCCGCTCCGCTGTCACGTCCCAGGCCGCCAGCGTGTCGATGAGCTCCTTCACCGTCATGGGGTGTTCCTCGTCGGTACGCTCCAGCAGGGTCTTTTGCAAAATCAGAGTTTTCAGCTTTTGATTTGGGCTTCGCGCCATAGGCTCATCCCCTTTCCTGATGCCAGTTTAGCGGCCGTCGTGTCCGTTAAACCGGACTTTCTTACAGCATAGCATATCCCGCCGGTTTCGCCAAGTTCTTGAAAAAAAATTTCAATGCAGTTTCACTGCGGAGAAGTTGCATTTCAAGGCGTCGAGGGGTCACAGCCCCATCGGCTTTTTTGGTTTCTCTGCGGCTGTACCCTTTACAAATGTGCCATTCCATGATACAATTTATCACATTAAATTCCGAATCCGGCCTCGGCCGGAATGTGAAACTTTTCAAAATACAAATTTCATTTCAGGGGGTGTTGGGCATGGTCATTCAAGATATACAGGCGGGCAGGGTTTCTCTCCCTCTGCGAGCCCCCTTCAAGACAGCCCTGCGCACGGTAGACGCGGTGGACGATGTGGTGGTCCGGGTGGTGGCCGACGACGGGCAGGTGGGCTACGGCGAGGCGCCTCCCACCGCCGTCATCACCGGCGACACGCTGGGCTCCATCGCCTGTGCGGTCAAGGACTTCATCCGTCCCGCCCTGGTGGGCATGGACGTGGAGGACCTAGATGCGGTCATGGCGAAGCTCCAGGGCTGCATGGTCAAGAACACCTCGGCCAAGGCCGCCGTGGACATGGCGGTGCTGGACCTGTGGGGCAAGCGCTGGGGCGCCCCCCTCTATCAGTTGCTGGGCGGCGCCCGCCGCTCCTTCCAGACCGACATCACCATCTCGGTCAACTCCATCGACCAGATGGTGTCCGACAGTCTGGACGCCGTCCGCCTGGGCTACCGCACCCTGAAGATCAAGGTGGGCAAGGAGGGCGTGCAGGATGTGGCGCGCATCGCCGCCATCCGCAAGGCCGTGGGCCCTGAGGTGCTGCTCCGGGTGGACGCCAACCAGGGCTGGGACGCCCGCCAGTCGGTGGCCATCATCTCCGCCATGGAGGACCAGGGGCTGGACATCGAGCTGGTGGAGCAGCCGGTGAAGGCCCACGACCTGGAGGGGATGCGTTATATCACCCAGCGGGTGCAGACCCCCATTCTGGCCGACGAGTCGGTCTTTTCGCCCGCCGACGCCATCCACATCATCCAGTCCGGCGCGGCCGACCTCATCAACATCAAGCTGATGAAGACCGGCGGCATCTGGCCCGCTCTGAAGATCTGCGACATCGCAGAGCTCTACGGCGTGGAGTGCATGATCGGCTGTATGCTGGAATCCCGTCTGTCGGTGGCCGCCGCCGCCCATCTGGCCGCCGCCCGCGGCATCATCACCCGGGCCGACCTGGACGGCCCCTCCCTCTGCGCCGCCGATCCCTTTACCGGCGGCCCCAACTTCGACGAGGCCACCATCACCATGTCGGACGACCCCGGCATCGGCGTCTCCTCCATCCCCTGCTCCTCCTGGAGCTGATCCGGCTCCCCCCATCCAAAAGCGGCGGGCCGCTTTTGCAGGCGGCGAGCGCCGCCGCAACACTTGTGTGCAATGGGGCACAAACCCGTTTATATCAAAAGGAAAGAAGGAGATCCCATGAAGAGAACCAAACAGCTCATCGCGCTCTTGCTCGCCACGGTTCTGGTGCTGGGCCTGGCCGCCTGCGGCGGCGGCAGCGCCGGCAGCCCCAGCCCCTCCGCCTCCGGTACGGGCGGCGAGGCCGCCCCCGTGGTCTACCGGGAACTCTATGTCATGGAGGCCACCACGCTCAACTATCTGGTGACCTCCCAGACCACCGAGTTCGAGCTCTCCGCCAACTTCATCGACACCCTGGTCCAGTATGACCAGTACGGCGTGGCACAGCACGGTCTGGCCACCGACTGGTCCGTCAGCGACGACGGCCTCACCTGGACCTTTACCCTCCGCGACGGCGTGAAGTGGTACAAGAGCGACGGCACCGAGTACGCCGACCTGAAGGCCCAGGATTTCGTGGATTCCATGCACTATATCTGCGATCCCGCCCACGACTCCAAGACCTTCGACATCGTCTCCAGCGCGGTGAAGAACGCCCAGAAGTTCTACTCCGGCGAGATCACCGACCCCAACGAGATCGGCGTGCGGGCCGTGGACGAGAAGACCCTGGAGTACACTCTGGAGGCGCCCACCCCCTACTTCCTGTCCATGCTGAGCTATGTGTGCTTCATGCCCGTCAACGGCGACTTCCTGGCCGAGGTGGGCGACCGCTTCGGCACCAGCGCCGACACCATCCTCTACAACGGTGCCTATATCTGTCAGGAGTTCAACCCCCAGGAAAACCAGGTCTGGGTCAAAAACGCCAACTACTGGAACGCCGACAACGTGAACATTGACCGCATCGAGCGCACCTACAACGCCGAGGCTCTGAAGCTGGCCCCCGACATGTATAAGCAGGGCTCGGTGGACCAGGCCAAGATCCCCTCCGAGCTGCTGCAGGCCTGGCTGGACGACGCCTCCACCGCCGACCTGGTGCGGCCCACCCGCGCCTCCTACTTCACCTACTGGTGGCTGTTCAACTTTGATCCCCAGTTTGACGCGGCTTACGAGCCCGACAACTGGAAGCTCGCCGTCAACAACGAGGCCTTCCGCCTGTCCATTGCCCGCGGCATCGACCGGGCTAAGGCTGAGTTCCCCTACGAGCCCAACAATCCCAACGCCAACCTCATCAACACCATCACCCCCGAGGGCTTCTGTGACTACAGCGGCACCGATTACACCCAGATGGGCGACCTGGCCGCCGTATCCAACACCAATCCCTTCAACGCAGAGGAGGCCCTGCAGTATAAGGCGCAGGCCATCCAGGAGCTGACCGCTGCCGGCGCCACCTTCCCCATCAAGGTCCTCATGCCCTATAACCCCGGCACCACCTACTGGGGCGAGAGCTGCCAGATCCTGGAGCAGCAGTTGGAGGGCCTGCTGGGCACCGACTACATTGATATCATCGTCGAGGCCGGGCCCTCCACCAACTTCCTGGCCGAGGTCCGCAAGACCGGCAAATACGCTTTGATGCTGTGCAACTGGGGGCCCGACTACGCCGACCCCGAGACCTACTCTGACCCCTGGAGCCTGGGCTACACCTACTCCTGGCCTGAAAAGACCACCCAGGCCGACCTTCTTACCGGCTACACCTACACTGCCGAGGACATGTCCAAGGGCGTCTTTGACGAGGATAAGTTCATCGGCACCCCTGAGACCGTCTACATCAAGATGGTACAGGAGGGCAAGGACGAGAAGCTGGACATCGAGAAGCGCTACACCTCCTTCGCCAACGCCGAGGCCTTCCTCATCAACCACGCCATCGTGATCCCCTTCCACCGCCAGGCCAGCGACGGCTATGTGGTCTCCAAGCTGTCCGTCTTCGACCGGCCCTTCGCCCCCTTCGGCGTGGCCAACTATCGCTATGAGGGCGCCCATCTGCTGGATGCTCCCATTAGTATGGACGAATACTATGCCCAGATGGCCGAGTGGGAGACCGCCCGCGAGGCCGCTCTGGCCGCCTCCGCCTCCAAGTAAGACCCCCTTCCCGGAAGCCCGATCCAGGGAAGGCCCCGCAAGCCGGGGCCTTCCCTGCCCTGTATCTTGTACGCTGAAACGAGGGCGCGCCCGACGCGCCTCCTTTTCAACGCACAAAACGGCAGAGCCGGACCCCATCCTCCTCTGAAAGGAGCCTGTTTCATGTTCAAGTACATCCTCAAGCGCCTGGCCTTCGCCGTGGCGGCCCTGTTTATCATTACGGCCGTCATCTTCTCCTTGCTGCGCCTCATGCCGGTGGAGGGCTACTTCCCCAACTTCGACAAGATGTCCCCCGAGATGATCCAGAACGGCCTGGAAAACCTGGGCCTTAACGACCCGCTGCCCGAGCAGCTCTTCCGCTTCTACCGGGACCTCTTCCACGGGGACCTGGGCACCTCCTGGATCTACCAGCCCAAGGTGCCCATCACCGAGATCCTAGCCCGGAAGATCCCGGTCTCCCTCACCCTGGGCTGCATCGCCATGGCGCTGGCCCTGGTGGTGGGCATCCCCCTGGGCGTGGCCATGAGCCGGTATAAGGGCCGCCTGCCGGACAAGCTGGGTACCGGCTTCATCGTGCTTCTGAACGCCGTACCGGTGGTGGTATACTATCTGGTCATCCAGCTCTACGGCTCCCGGGCCTTCAACCTGCCCATGCTCTATTCCAAAAACGACGTACGTACTTGGATCCTGCCCATCCTCTGCCTGTCCCTGGCCAACATCGCGGAGTACGCCATGTGGATGCGCCGGTATATGGTGGATCAGCTCAACTCCGACTATGTGAAGCTGGCCCTGGCCAAGGGCGTCTCCCGCCGGAACATCATGTACCATCACGTGCTGCGCAACGCCTTTGTGCCCATCATCCAGCTCCTGCCCACCTCCTTCCTCAACACCATCATCGGCTCCATCTATGTGGAGTCGCTGTTCTCGGTGCCCGGCATGGGCGGGCTGCTGGTGGATGTCATCAAGCGTCAGGACAACACCATGGTCCAGGCCCTGGTCCTCATCTTTGCCACGGTGGGCATTTTGGGGCTGCTGCTGGGCGATCTGTTCATGACGCTGGCGGACCCGCGTATCCGGCTGGATCAGAAGGGAGGGGCTCGGTAATATGCCCAGGATCGGGAAAAAGACCATCGAGCGGCTGGAGACCTCTCTGGAGGACGAGCTCCACCGCCGCGCCGACGCCGGCGCCCTCACCGCCGAGGACCTGCAGGGCCTGGACGCCGGGCTCTTTGCCCCCGCCGTCTACGACGAGTCCGCCGCCGAGCGGGGCGGCTACTCCAACTATTCCTATTGGGGTTCCACCCTGCGCATCTTCTGGCGCAACCGGGTGGCCCGTTGTCTGGTCATCCTGCTCATCGCCCTGCTGGCCTTCACCTTTATCCAGCCCTATCTGCCCAACCAGAAGGACCCCAACGTCATCTACTACGACGAAACCACCGGGATGCCCCTGGCCAACAAGCAGCCCGGCCAGGCGGAGGGCTTTATTCTGGGGACCAACAAGGTAGGACAGGACCTGTGGTCCCGAATCTGGTTCGGTACCCGCACCAGTCTGTTCATCGGCTTTGTGGTGGCTCTGGTCAACGCCGTCATCGGCGTCACCCTGGGGGTGCTGTGGGGCTACGTCCGGCGGCTGGACCAGCTACTGACCTCCCTTTACAATATCATCGACAACGTACCCAGGACCATCATCCTCATCCTCATCTCCTATATCCTGCGCCCATCCATGACCACCATCATCCTCTCCATGTGCTTCGTGGGCTGGCTGAAGATGGCCCGCTACACCCGTAACCAGGTGGTCATCATCCGGGACCGGGATTACAATCTGGCCTCCCGCTGCCTGGGCACCGGCACCGGGCGTATCATCTTCCGGAACCTACTGCCCTATCTGGTGTCCATCATCATGCTCCAGACCGCCCTAGCCGTCCCCACCGCCATCACCGACGAGGTGTTCCTCACCTACATCGGCCTGGGTCTCCCCCTGGACACCCCCTCTCTGGGCACCCTCATCATCGCGGGCAAGGCCCTGATGACCACCCCCTCCCTCAGCTATCAGCTCATCATCCCCTGCGTGGCCCTCTCGGTGGTCACCGTCTGCTTCTATGTCATCGGCAACGCCTTTGCGGACGCCGCCGATCCCAAAAATCACGTCAGCTAAGGAGGTCAGGATATGGAACGAGACGTCATTCTCTCCGTCCGCGACCTGGACGTGAAGTTTACCCTCCGGGGCCGCGTCCTCCACGCCATCCGCGGGGTCTCCCTGGACGTATACCGGGGAGAATCCCTGGCCATCGTGGGGGAATCCGGCTCCGGCAAGAGCGTGTTTACCAAGACCTTCATGGGCCTCACCGACCAAAACGGCTATATTGACGCAGGCTCCATCCTCTACGACGGCAAGGACCTGGCCGCTTATCAGGGTGAAAAGCAGTGGCGGACCATCCGGGGGGGCGAGATCGCCATGGTCCTCCAGGATCCCATGACCTCTCTGAACCCCCTCAAGACCATTGGCAGGCAGATCGAGGAGGCCGTGATCCTCCACCAGCACCTGCGGGGGGCCGAGGCCCGCCGGGCGGTGCTGGAGACGCTGTCCGACGTGGGCATCGACGATCCGGAGCGGCGGTACAAGCAGTACCCCCACGAGTTCTCCGGCGGCATGCGGCAGCGGGTGGTCATCGCCATCGCCGTGGCCTGCCGGCCCAAGATCCTCATCTGCGACGAGCCCACCACTGCCCTGGACGTGACCATCCAGGCCCAGATCCTGGACCTCATCAAGCAGCTTCAGAAGAAGCTGGAGCTGACCACCATCTATATCACCCACGACCTGGGCGTAGTGGCCAATGTGGCCGACCGCATCGCCGTCATGTACGCCGGGGACATCGTGGAGGTGGGCTCCTGCGAGGAGGTCTTTTACGATCCCAAGCACCCTTATACCTGGGCGCTGCTGTCCTCCCTGCCCCAGCTCGGCGTAAAGGGCGAGCCCCTCTATTCCATCGCGGGCACGCCCCCCAACCTCTTCTATGAGGTCCACGGGGACGCCTTCGCCCCCCGCAATCCCCAGGCGCTGAAGATCGACTTTGAGCTCCGCCCGCCCTATTTTGACGTGTCCCCCACCCACCGGGCCCGCACCTGGCTGCTGGACCCCAGAGCCCCCAGGGTGGAGCCGCCCGAACACATCCGCGTCCTGAGGGAACAGGGGGTGAAGCTCCATGTCCAATAACCGGCGGGAAAAGCTGCTGGAGGTTCAAAATCTCTCCGTCACCTTTGGCAGCAAGCGCGCCCCCTTCCGGGCCGTGGACGATGTGTCCTTCCACATCTACAAGGGCGAGACCTTCGGCCTGGTGGGGGAGTCCGGCTCCGGCAAAACCACCATCGGCCGCTCCATCATCCGCATCAACCCCATCTCCGGTGGTGCGGTGCTCTACAAGGGGGAGCGCATCAGCGGCAGGATCAGCCGGGAGATGGACCGCAAGGTCACCCGGAGCATCCAGATGATCTTCCAGGACCCCATGGCCTCCCTAAACGAGCGGGCCAAGGTCTCCTACATCGTCTCCGAAGGGCTCTATGCGGGCGGTCATCGCCTGACCGAGGCGGAAAAGCAGGAGAAGGTGGCCAAGGCTCTCAGCGACGTAGGCCTGCTGCCCGAGTTCGCCAGCCGCTTCCCCCACGAGTTCTCCGGCGGTCAGCGCCAGCGCATCGGCATCGCCCGGGCCCTCATCATGGACCCGGAATTCATCATCGCTGACGAGCCCATCTCCGCCCTGGACGTGTCCATCCGGGCCCAGGTGCTCAACCTGATGGGGCAGCTCCAGAAGGAGCGGGGGCTCACGTATCTGTTCATCGCCCACGACCTGAGCGTGGTCCGCTTCATCTCCGACCGCATCGCCGTCATCCACAAGGGCAAGCTGGTGGAGCTGGCCGAGTCGGAGCAGCTCTTCGCCCACCCCCTGCACCCCTACACCCGGGCGCTGCTGTCCGCCATCCCCATGCCGGACCCGGCGTCGGAAAAGGGCAAAAAGCTCCTGGTCTATGACCCCTCCTGTCACGACTATACCCAGGACGGGCCGGTATGGTCCGAGCTGGAGCCCGGCCACTTTGTGCTGGGCAACCAGCGGGAGCTGGACGCCTATCGGAAGATGCTGCTGTAACGGAATTTTGCCGATTGCCGCACCATATCCTTGTGGTGCGGCAATCCGTCTGTGTATCATTGAGGTGATCGCTATGTTTACGCCCGCCCCTCTCTTCCCCGGCGCCCGGGTCGCCCTGCTCTGCACCTCCTCGGCGGTGCCGGACGGGCGGCTGGCGCCCGCCGTGGCCGCCGTCCGCTCTCTGGGCCTGGAGCCGGTGATCTACCCCTCGTGCACCGAGCTCCACGGCTACTTTTCCGGCGACGACGCCCGCCGGGCCGCCGATCTGAACGCCGCCTTTGCCGACGAGTCCATCGACGGCATCCTGTGCGCCCGGGGCGGCTACGGGGCTCACCGCCTGCTGCCTTTGCTGGACTTCGACGTCATCGCCGCCCACCCCAAGTTTTTTTCGGGCTACAGCGACGTGACCGCCCTGCACACCGCCTTCCAGCAGGAGTGCGGCTTCGTCACCTATCACACCATCATGCCCACCACCGAATACTACCAGCCGGTGGACTGCTACTCCATGGACTACCTACGGCGGGCCCTTTTCGGCTGCCTCACGGGCCCCCTTTGCAACCCGCCCGGCCAGCCGCCGGTGACCCTGGCGGGCGGGCGGGTCACCGCGCCTCTGTGCGGCGGCAATCTGTCCCTGCTGGCCGCATCCCTGGGCACCCCCTGGGAGATCGACACCCGGGGCAAAATCCTCTTCTTGGAGGACATCGGGGAAAAGACCTACCGCATCGACGGGATGCTCACCCAACTCCGCAACGCCGGAAAATTGGACGACTGCGCCGGGGTGCTGCTGGGCGCCTGGACCGACTGCCTGCCGGAAGACCCCGACCGGACCCTGCTGCTGCCGGATCTCTTCCGGGAGCTCATTCTCCCGGCGGGCAAGCCCACTCTGGCCGGCCTGGCCTGCGGCCATGTACTGCCCACCATGGCCCTGCCCCTGGGAGCGACGCTCACACTGGATGCCGACGCCGGCACATTGGAGGTAATCGCATGAAAGCTCTGATCAACGCACCCATCTGTCCCCTGATGACCCGCCCCTCCCGCCAGTGCGAGCTGGGAGACGAGGCCCTCTTCGGCATGGCCGTGGAGGTGCTGGAAGAGACCCTGCCCGGCTGGTATCGGGTCCGCACCCCCTACCGCTATGAGGACTACGCCCCGGCGGACTGTCTTCTCTTCGGCGAGCACAACGTCCAGCGGTGGCTCTCCCTGCCCAAGCGGGTGGTCCTCAAGTCCATCTGCGACGTGCTCTCCGGCCCCGCTGTGGCCTGCTTCCCTCTGGTCACCCTGACCCGGGGTGCGCTGGTGGCCCCGGTTCGGGAGCCCGATGAAAAGGGCTGGGTCCCGGTGGAGCTGCCCGACGGCCGCGAGGGCTATACAAAGAGTAGTTTTTTGGGTGAATATTACGAAAAGCCCGCCTTTGATCAGGAGGACGCCCTGCGCAGCGCCATCGTCAACTCGGCTCTGAGCTATCTGGGCACCCACTACCGCTGGGGTGGCAAGACCCCCATGGGCATCGACTGCTCCGGCCTGGCCTCCATGGCCTATCTGCTCAACGGGGTGGTCATCTGGCGGGACGCCGGCATCAAGGAGGGCTTTCCTCTGCACGAGATCCCCCGGGAGCGGATGAAGCCCGGCGACCTGCTCTTCTTCCCCGGCCACGTGGCGGTGTATATCGGCGGCGGTGAGTTTGTCCACTCCACCGCCTTCCCCGGCAGCGACGGAGTGGTGCTCAACAGTCTGGACCCCGGCCATCCCCGTTACCGGCTGGACCTGGATAAGGGCATGACTGCGGTGGGCAGCCTCTTCTAAGGAAAACGCGGGACGCGCAGCAGCGCGTCCCGCGTTTTGTCTACCGATCCTCCCAGCGCTTCTCCATAGCCTCGTCCCGCTGGATGCGCACCGCCCGGCCGTCCTCCATCTCCACGGTCAACCCCATCCAGGGCGGCGTTTGGGAGGATACCTCAGTGGCCATCCGAAGGCCCTGGCCCGGGTGGACGGTGCTCCGCCCCCACCGGGTCTGGAAGCCTACGTATTCCGCGTCCTCCGCAACGGGCACAGCGTACAGGGCCAGGCCCTCCGCCACCCGCTCCCGGCTGTGGTCGTAAAAATACCACACGCCCTTCACCTCGTCGTAGCCGTCGGCCTCCAGCACAGCCAGAGAGTCCGGCGGGCCCAGCCGATCGCCAGTGGAGGAGGGCCCCACACTGTAGAGCACCATGTGGTAGACCCCGTCGGACAGAGCGCTCCCGTCGGCGCGATACGCCGCCGTCATGGGAAAGGTCCGCTCACTCCCCGCCCCGTCAGTCACCCGGAGGGTGCAGGCGGGGTCCCTGGCCACCGCGGTCCGGAGCTCCTCCTCGGCAGCCGTATTCCGCCCGGTGCGAAACCGGACCGAGCCATGGCGCAGATCCTCGCCCAACTCGTCGGGCTGCCCGTCAAAGGGCGTCACCCCCACCGCTTCCAGCAGAGGGCTGTCCCGGTCGAACAGGAGCTGATAGCGCAGGGTGTCCGCCGTGACCTCCACCCCCTGCCCCTCCTCCCGCGCGTCCAGGAAAGCGTATTCCAGGTCAAACTGAAACCAGTTGATGCCCATGCCGTCCGGGCCGGTATAGGTCAGGCTCAGGCTCTGGGGCTCAAAGCGCTCCAGCGGGGTCCGGGGCTCCCCCGTCTCCTGGACCGGCGGGGTCTGGGGGAGCGCCGCCGTCCGGCAGGCCACCAGCCCGCCCGCCAGCGCTACGGCGGTACACAGCACGGCCAGGGCCGCCCGTCCCGGCCGCTTGGGACCGCCGTCCATTACGGCTCGGAGCCGCCGTTTCAGCGCCCGCTTCTCCCCGGAAAACGAGGTGGTCAGCGCGGGGGCCGACATGCTCACTGCCCGGAGCAGCACCCGGCCGTAGGCCCGGCGTTCCTCCAGGCTCCGGCCCTGGAGGACCTGGGCGTCACAGGCCATCTCCACGTCCCGCTCCGCCACCCGCCGCATGCCCCATACCAGAGGATTGAACCAGTGGATGGCATTGGCCAGCACCAACAGGAGCTGGAACCACAGGTCCCGCCGCCGGGCGTGGGTATATTCGTGCAGCAGGGCCGCCTCCTCCGCCCCGCCGGTCGGCGTTACAATGACCGGACGGAGCCAGCCCATCAGCAGGGGCGTCCCCACCAGGCCACACTCCAACAGCGGGATTCCGCCATACGTCCCCGCGGGACGGCTCCAGCGCCGTATGCGGCGCCGGAACGCCCGGCAGTGCAGAATCTGATCCCCCAAAAACAGGAGAGCCCCCGCGCCCCACAGGAACGCCAGCAGCCATTCGGCGGGGATGCGCCGCACCTCGACCACGGGGGCGGCGTCTTCCCCTCCGGAGCCCGCGGGCCCATCCTCCGTCCGGACCACCCGCTCCATCGAAGGGGCCCCAGCCGCTGCCGGGCTGGTGTTCCAGGACCACCGGGTGGGGCCGACCTTTGGTGACACCTGACGCTCCACCCGCACCGCCGCCCGGGGCGCTTCCAGCACCACCGGGGCCTGGGCCAGGCTCAGATTGAACGGCAGACACAGTCGCAGTGCCACCGCCAGCCAGGCCCAGCACCGCCACTGGGGCACAAATTGGCGCTCCAGCACCCGGCTTAGCGCCAGCAAAACGGCGATGACCACCGCCATGGCCAGGGAGACCTCCGCCAGCATGGATAAAAACTGCTCCATCCTATTCCCTCCGCTCCGCCGGCTCCCCTCGCCTCTCCTGCAGCAGCGCCTCCAGCTCCGCCAGATCCTCCCGGCCAACGGCCCGGCTGTCCATCAGGGCCGCCACCAGAGAGGGCAGGGACCCGCCGTGGAGCCGCTCCAGAAAGGATCGGCTTTCCAGGGCCAGATAGTCCTGGCGGGACACCAGGGGGTGGTACAAATTGGCCCTTCCCGCCTTTTCCCGCCCTACAAAGCCCCGTTCCTCCAGGCGGGAGAGCAGCTTGAGCAGAGTGGCGGTCTGCCAGTGCCGCCCCGACAGCCCCGCCATCAGTTCCCCGGAGGAAACGGGATAGGCTTTCTGCCCCCACAGGGCCTGCATGACCTCCAGCTCCGCGTCGGGCAGCCGCTGTAAGCTCACTCAACTCCCTCCTCTCTTTCGAGACAGTTGTCTCTTCCTTTTTATTTTACATTTGTCTCATGGACTTGTCAAGAAAAACGTGACGTGCTTTTGGTGAATTGTGGAAACCAAAACAACATCTGCACGACACAGATTGACACATTGAAAACAATCTCCAGGGTATTTCGAGGAAAGCGGATGCTCTTTGGGATGGGCGCCTGGTAATCAACCATCTACGCTCCGGATGGGGCGGTGGCCCGCCCTGGCCGGGGTGTCACTGGACTATGGAGTGCTGTGCGGCTGCGGAATGGGCATGGCCTACACTGCCCCATGCCTGGGCCTTCTCCCCCTGGACGCAGTACCGGGGGCGGAAAACGCTCCGGCTGAGCGGCGCAGAGCAGTCGGATGATATCGTCAGGGCCACCATGTAACAGGCAAGCGGACGCTTGACAAAAATTTTATGCAGAGTTTTCTAAAGATTGTATGGAAGTACATTGAACCGCCCGACCTGACCCCGGCCCTACTCCGGGCATTTTTCCCGAGAATGGCGCAAAAGAACAACAGCATGACACCGCGGTGTCATGCTGTTGTTCAACAAAGACAAAAGTATCTTTACCCGCTCCGGGCGCTTCTTTACGGTTTGACCGGCACATGCCAAATGTCCCGGGCGTAGTCCCGGATGGAGCGGTCGGCGGCAAAGATGCCGGACCGGGCAATGTTGATGAGGGCCATACGGCTCCAATCTTTGGGGTCCAGGTACGCCTGCCCCGCCCGGGCCTGGGCGTCCCGATAGCTGGCAAAGTCGGCCAGGAGCATATACTCGTCGGCGGGCGCTCCGTTGCCGAAGAGAAGCCGGTTGGTCAGATCCGTATAGGCCACACCGTCGTCGAAGCCCCGGGCGATCTGGTCGATCACCGCCTTGAGGGCCGCGTCCTGCATGTAATACTCGTAGGAGCGGTAGCCTCTGGCCTTCTTTTCCGCCACCTCGTCGGCCTTGAGGCCGAACAGGAAGATGTTCTCGTCCCCCACCTGCTGGTGCATCTCTACGTTGGCCCCGTCCAGGGTGCCGATGGTCAGCGCGCCGTTCATCATGAACTTCATATTGCCCGTGCCGCTGGCCTCCTTACCGGCGGTGGAAATCTGCTCGGAGAGCTCGGAGGCGGGCATCAGCTTTTCCGCCAGGGAGACCCGGTAATTTTCCAGGAACACCACCTGGAGCCGGTCCCGGCACACCGGATCGGCATTGATGGTGGCGGACAGGGAGTTGATCAGGTGGATGATCTGCTTGGCCACGGCGTAGCCGGGGGCGGCCTTGGCTCCGAAAAGGTACACCCGGGGGGTAAACTGGAAGTTGGGGTCGGCCTTGAGCCGCTGGTACAGATAGGTGATGTGCAGCACGTTCAGGAGCTGGCGCTTATACTCGTGCAGCCGCTTGACCTGCACGTCGAACATGGCATCGGTATTGAGGATGATGCCGGTCTCACGGGCCACATAGTTGGCAAAGGCGCGCTTGTTCTCCGCCTTGATATCGGCCAGGCGCTTGAGTACGCTGGGGTCGTCCCGGTATTTCTCCAGCTTCTGAACGGCGTCGGGGCGGAGCAGGTAGTCGTCCCCGCCGCAGCATTCCCGGATCAGCGCGTCCAGCGCGGGGTTGATCTCGGACAGCCACCGCCGGTGGTCGATGCCGTTGGTAACGTTCTTGAACTTGCCTGGGTTCTGGGTATAGGCGTCGTGGAAGACGTCCTTTTTCAGGATCTCCGAGTGAAGCGCGGACACCCCATTGACGGCGAAACAGGCGCAGATGCACAGGTTGGCCATACGGACCTCGCCGCCCCAGATCACCGCCATGTCCCGCACCTTGGCCTGGTCGCCGTGAAACGCCTCGTTGAGCTGGGCCTGATAGCGATTGCTGATCTCGATCAGAAGCTGCCAGATGCGGGGCAGCAGGGTCTCGATGAGCTGCTGGGGCCAGCGCTCCAGGGCCTCGGAGAGAATGGTGTGGTTGGTGTAGGCCACGGTGTGGGTGACGATGTGCCACGCCTCGTCCCAGCCGTAGCCCTCCTGGTCCAGCAGGATGCGCATGAGCTCAGGGATGACCAGGGTGGGGTGGGTGTCGTTGATCTGAATGACGTGCTTTTCATGGAAATTGCGCAGGGTGCCGTACTCCGCCTTGTGCTTGCGGCAGATGGACTGGACGGTGGCGGAGACGAAGAAATACTGCTGCTTGAGCCGCAGGGACTTGCCCTCGTAGTGGTTGTCCTCGGGGTAGAGCACCTTGGCGATGACCTCGGCCATGGCCTGCTGCTCCACCGCCTTCAGATACTGGCCGGTGGAGAAGAGCTTCATATCCACCGGGTCGGGGCTCTTGGCGTCCCACAGCCGCAGGACGTTGGTGTGCTCGGTGCCGTAACCGGCGATCTCCATGTCCCGGGGGATGGCCAATACGTCGGTGCCGCCCTCGTACGCCACCCGGTGGCCTCCGTTCTCGTCCCAGATGTCCTTGACCCGGCCGCCAAAGTGGACCTTTTCCGTCTCATCCACCTTGGGGATGAGCCAGGCGTCGCCCACAGGCAGCCAGTTGTCGGCCAGCTCCACCTGCTGGCCGTCGATGATCTTCTGCTTAAAGATGCCCAACTCATAGCAGATGGTATAGCCGGTGGCTGGGATCTCCAGGGTGGTCATAGAGTCCAGATAGCAGGCGGCCAGGCGGCCCAGGCCCCCGTTGCCCAGCCCGGCGTCGGGCTCGATTTCAAAGAGGTCGGGAGCGGAGAAGCCCAAATCCTCGATGGCCCCCTTCAGTTCCTCCAGAACGCCCAGGTTGTAGGCGTTTTTCATCAGAGAGCGGCCCATCAGAAACTCCAGGGACAGGTAGTGGATCTGGCGGGCGTGGGTGCGCTGCACCTTGTCCTCGGTCTTGAGCTGCCGGGCTGACATGATGTCCCGCAGCACCATGGCGCAAGCCTTGAACATATGAATGGCGGTGGCCTCGTCCACGTCACGGCCGAAGTTCCGGCGCAGCTTGCCGATGATGAGTTCTTCCAAATCTTTCTTTGTATACTCTGGCATGGTTTGGTTGTCTCCTATTCAGACAGATTGGACGCGGAGCGGCCCCCAGACCGCTCCGCGTCCATGGATGGCTTACCTGTTTGCGGGCCAAGTGTATCACAGGGACACGCCGGCTGTCAACCGTCCGACCGGACGCCTCAGCCCTCCGGCTTATCTGGCTCCGCCTGCCCGGCCGCGGGCTTTTTTGCCGCGGACTTCCGGGCCACCGACTTTTTCCCAGCGGCCTTTTCCGCCTTGGCCGCCGACTTGCGGGCGGCGGGCTTGCGGGCAGCGGGCTTTTTCGCCGCAGCCTTTTGGGGCGCAGGCTCCCCCGTGGTCTGAGGCGCTTGTGCAGACAGCTCCTCTGCCGGAACGGGCGCAGCCTCCGCGAGATCCGCGGGGACGTCCGGCTGAACCACGGGCTCCGGCTCCGCTGCGGCTGCAGGCTCCGGCCGGGGCAGGCCGGTGATGGAACAGTAGATATCCTCATACTCCCGGGCGGGACCGTCCCAGCTAAAGTCGGCGGTCATCCCCGCGATCTGGAGCTTTTTCCAGGCCTCCTGATTCTGATGGTACAGGTCCACGGCCTCGCGGATGACCCACACCATATCGTGGGCGTTGATGTCCGCAAAGGAGAAGCCCCGGCCCTCGCCGGCGTCCCAGCGGTAGGGAGGTACGGTGTCCTTCAGGCCCCCGGTCTCCCGCACCACGGGTACGGTGCCGTAGCGCATGGCGATCATCTGGCTCAGGCCGCAGGGCTCGGAGATGGAGGGCATGAGGAAAATGTCCGCGCCGCCGTAGATGGCGGTGGACAGGGCGGCGGAATACTGGATGCGGGCGGCAAAGCGGCTGGGGTACTGGCTCTCGGCGTGGCGGAACGCCTCCTCATAGTTCCACTCACCGGTGCCCAGCACCACCATCTGCACATCCATTCCCATGATCTCATGGATGGCGGCGGTAACCAGGTCGAAGCCCTTGTGCTTCACCAGGCGGGAAATGCAGGCGATGATGGGCACGTTGGGGTCCTCCCGCAGGCCCACCGCCTGCTGCAGGGCCGCCTTGCAGGCTTTTTTCCCCTCCAGGTTCCCTGCGGAATAGCACATCGCCAGGCCCTTGTCCTGAGCCGGGTCGTACAGGCCGGTATCCAGGCCGTTGAGAATGCCCCGCATCTTATACCCGTTGTGGGCGATCACACCCTCCAGCCCGTGGGCGTAGAAGGGGTACTGCAGCTCGCCGGCATAGGTGGGGGAGACCGTGGTCACATAGTCGGCGGCGAAGATGGCCCCCTTCATCAGGTTCACGTCCCCATAATAGGCCAGCATATGCTCATTCATATAGCCCTTGTTCAGGCCCAGCAGGTCCTCCAGGACCTGATCGCCGTAGCGGCCCTGGTATTCGATGTTGTGAATGGTAAAGACGCTCTTGGTGCCGCGGAGCTCCCAGACCCGCTCCCGCTCCTCCAGCAGGTAGATGGGCACCAGTGCGGTCTGCCAGTCGTTGCAGTGGATCACGTCGGGGTGCCAGTCCAGGTGGGCGGGGGTCTCCACAATGGCCCGGGAGAAGTAGGTGAACCGCTCGCCGTCGTCGTAATGGCCGTAGATGGCGGCCCGCTTGAAGTAGTATTCGTTGTCCACGAACAGATAGCTCACGTTGTCCCGCCGCAGCTCGAACAGACCGCAGTAGGGGTTCCGCCAAGCCACCCGCACGTTGAAGTGCAGGAGGAACTTCATCTGTTTCCTCCACTCCGGACCGATGCCCTCGTAGAGGGGAAGGATGACCTTCACGTCATGGCCCTGAGCGGCCAGATGCTTGGGGAGAGAGCCGGCCACGTCGGCCAGTCCGCCTGTCTTAATAAAGGGGGCTACCTCGGAAGCAGCAAACAGTATATTCATTTGGAACGCTCCTTTCCATCCGGCCAACTTGGGCGGCCGGTCTGCCGCAGTACGCGTGGCTTCATTGCTCTCGCGCTGCCTTTTATCCTATACCACGGCATTCTTTGCAATGGCCAGGGGATACGTTTCGTGACCCATAAGCATCCTGCCCTGGTTTACCCGCACATTTTTATCCGTGATGGCATACTTCAGGACGGCGTCCTGGTGGATGACCGACCCCTGCATCAGAATGCAGTTCTGAATTTTGGCCCCCTTCTCGATGCGGACGCCCCGGAACACGATGGAGTTGACCACCTCGCCCTCGATGATGCAGCCGTCGGCCACCAGTGAGTTGACCGCCCGGGAGCCGGGGCCGTAGTAGGTGGAGGGGTCGGAGCGGTCCTTGGTCTTGATGGGTCGGGCCGGGTCGAAGAGCTGAGCGCGCACCACCGGGTCCAGCAGCTCCATGCTCCGTGCGTAGTAGCCGGACACCGACTGGAGCCGGGCGGCATAGCCGCTGTAGCTGTAGGCGCGGATCTTCAGCTTATCCGCCATGGACAGCAGCACCCCCTGGCTGAAGGAGGGGATGTTGTGGGCGGTGCAGTGCTCCACCAGACTCATCAGCAGGGCCTTGGACATGATGTAGACCTCCATGGACTCCAGCCCCGCCGGATACACCGGCTGCACCGCTACATCGGTGACCCAGCCGTCGGCGTCCACGGTAAAATAGTCGGAGTTCCGGGGGTCGCCCCGGGGGACGGGGGTACACACCGCCGTGATGTCCGCCCCGCACCGCAGATGCTCCTCGAAGATCTCACCCAGGGGCAGGTTGACCGCCACGTCGCCGCCGGCCAGTACCACATAGTCCTGACGGATCTTTTCCAGATAGGAGTATACGCCGCCCAGGGCGTCCATGCGGCCCCGGTAGTCCCCCTCCCGGCGCTTGTCGGCGTAGCCGAAGGGGGGCAGGATGCGCAGGCCGCCGTGCTTACGGCTCAGGTCCCAGTCCTTGCCGGAACCCACATGGTCCAGCAGGGACTGATAGTTGGCGTGGACGATCAGTCCCACGTCGGTGATGCCGGCGTTGACCATGTTGGAGAGCATGAAGTCCACCACGCGGTAGCGGCCGCCATAGGGGATGGAGCAGGTGTTCCGGTGCTGGGAGAGCTCCCGGAGCTGGGGGTTCGAGCGGTAGGCAAAAATGATCCCATGCATCTTGTTCATCATCTTACACCTCCGCTTTTCACGTTACGGGTAACCATGGACTTGGCAGGGATCCTGGCCCCGTCCCCCACCTTGATGCCCTCGGCTACCACGGCGATGCCCCATTCCTCGGGCTTGTCGTCCTCCGGCGGCGCGCCCACCCGGGCGCCCTCGCCGATGACGGCGTTTTCCGCCACGATGGCGTATTCCACCACCGCTCCGGCCTTGACCACCGCGCCGGGCATCAGGATGGAGTACTTGACCTGGGCGCCCTCCTCCACCCGCACCGAGTGGAACAGCACCGAATTCTCCACCTCGCCGTAGACCTCGCAGCCTCCGGTAACCATGGAGTGGGACACCACGGCCTTGGAGCCCATAAAGTGGGGCGGCTTGGTGGGCGTGCGGGCGTAGATGGGCCACGTGGGGTCAAAAAGCTGCACCCCACTGTCCACTGCCAGCATATCCATGTTGGCGTCCCACAGGGAATCAATGGTGCCCACGTCCTTCCAGTAGCCGGAAAAACGGTAGGCGGCCATCCGCTCCCCCGCCGCCAGCATGGCGGGAATGATGTTCTTGCCGAAGTCGTTGGAGGACTTCTCGTCGGCCTCGTCGGCCACCAGATACTCACGCAGCTGCTTCCAGCTAAAGATGTAGATCCCCATGGAGGCCAGATTGCTCTTGGGCTTTTTGGGCTTCTCCTCAAATTCATAGATCATGTCGTGCTCGTCCACGTTCATGATGCCGAAGCGGGGGGCCTCCTCCATGGGGACCTCCATCACCGAGATGGTGCAGGCTGCCCCCGCCGCCTTGTGCCGCTCCAGCATCTTCTCGTAGTCCATCTTATAGACGTGGTCACCGGAGAGGATCAGGACATAGTCGGGGTCGTACAGGGAAATGAAGCCGATGTTCTGGTAGATGGCGTTGGCCGTCCCCTTGTACCAGGTGCCCTTGTCCCCCTCCTTGACGTAGGGGGGCAGGATGTGGACGCCACCGTCGGAACGGTCCAGGTCCCAGGGCTGGCCGTTTCCAATGTAGCTGTTGAGTTCCAGGGGCTGATACTGGGTGAGGACGCCGACAGTGTCGATGCCGGAATTCACACAGTTGGACAGGGGAAAGTCGATGATCCGGAACTTGCCCCCGAAGGGGACGGCTGGCTTGGCCACCTTGCTGGTGAGGGCCTTCAGCCGGCTGCCCTGGCCTCCCGCCAGGAGCATGGCCACACATGTCTTCTTCATTCTATCACCTCTTGGTTGAAGTGGGGAGATCGTTCTTCCCATTCCCTGGGGGCTGGGTTCAGGAGTCCTTCTCCGGCTTGACGGCCGGGACAGGCGAGCGCTTCCGCACCGCGGGCTTGGCCGTCGGAGTCCTGACCGCCGGAGCGGCGGCCTGCTCCCGGACGGCGGGGGGCGCTTTTTTCTCCCGCACCGCGGGCTTGGCCGCCCGTTTCTTCACCGCCGGAGCGGCGGCCTTTTCCCGAATGGCCGGCTTGTCTGCCGGGTCCTTCCGGGCCGGAAGGCTCTCCGCCTTCTTCCGGCGAGGCGGGAACTTCCGGGTACAGCGATACACCACCGCGCTCATGGGCGGCAACGTGAGCACGAGAGACTGGCCACGGCCGTGGCAGGGAACGTACTCGCTCTTTACCGGAGCCTTGTCCCCCCGGCCCTGTCCGCCGTATGCCTCGTCGTCGGTATTGAAGATGCAGGTATACTGCCCCGCGGCAGGTACGCCGATGCGGTAGCCCGTCCGGTCCACCGGGGAGAAGTTGCACACCACCACCAGAGCGCCGCCCTTCTTGTCCCGGCGCACGAAGGCCACGGTGTCGGCCTGGTTGTCGTCGGCCTGAATCCACGCGAAGCCCTCCCAGGAGAAATCCAGCTCCCACAGCTCTTTGTGCTCCAGGTAGAAGGCGTTGGCCGCCTTGAAAAAGGCCTGGGTCTTCCGGTTTTCCTCGTTGGCCAGCAGGTGCCAGTCCAGGGACTGCTCAAAATGCCACTCGTTCCACTGGCCGAACTCGCTGCCCATCATCAGCAGCTTCTTCCCCGGGTGGGTGAGCATGTAGGCGTAAAACGCCCGCACGCCGGCAAACTGCTCGGCATAGGTCCCCGGCATCTTGTTGAGAAGAGAGCCCTTCATATGCACCACCTCGTCGTGGGAGAGGGGTAAGATGAAGTTCTCCGAAAAGGCGTACATCAGCGAGAAGGTGATGTCCTTATGGTTGAACTGCCGGAAATAGGGGTCCATCTTCATATAGTGGGTGATGTCGTTCATCCACCCCATGTTCCACTTCAGGTTGAAGCCCAGCCCGCCCTCGCTGACCGGGTGGGACACCAGGGGCCAGGCGGTGGACTCCTCGGCGATCATCAGTACGTCGTCGTGCTGGCCGAAAATCCGGGTGTTGAGCTGCTGGATGAAGTCCACGGCCTCCAGATTCTCGTTGCCGCCGTGGATGTTGGGGGTCCACTGTCCCCCCTGTCGGCCGTAGTCCAGGTAGAGCATGGAGGCCACCGCGTCCACCCGCAGGCCGTCGATGTGGAACATCTCCAGCCAGAACAGGGCGGAGGAGTACAGGAAGGAGCGGACCTCGTTCTTGCCGTAGTCGAACACCCGGGTGCCCCAGTCGGCGTGCTCCCCCTTGCGCATGTCGGTGTACTCGTAGCAGGGCTGGCCGTCGAACTCGTACAGGCCGAAGGCGTCCTTGGGGAAGTGGGCCGGGACCCAGTCCAGAATGACGCCCACCCCGGCCTGATGGAGCTGGTCCACCAGATACATGAAGTCCTTAGGGGTGCCGAAGCGGCTGGTGGCAGCGAAGTAGCCGGTGCACTGATAGCCCCAGGAGTCATCCAGGGGGTGCTCGGTGACGGGCATCAGCTCCACGTGGGTGAAGCCCATCTCCTTGACATAGGGCACCAGGTACTCGGCTATGTCCCGGTAAGAGAGGAACTCCCCCTCCCCCGTCCGGCGCCAGGACCCCAGGTGGACCTCATAGATGTTGAGGGGCTTTTGGTAGATTGGATTTTTCTTCCGCCAGTCCAGCCAGCCCCTGTCCCCCCACTCATAGCCTCCCAGTTCATAGAGCTTGGAGGCGGTACCGGGCCGGGTCTCAGCGTGAAAGGCGTAAGGATCGGCCTTAAACAGCATCCGGCCGTCCGGCGTCTCCACGGCGTACTTGTAGAGGTCGTACTCCCGGAGCCCGGGGATAAAGCCCTCCCAGACGCCCCCCTCCATCTGCTCCAAGGGGTGGCAGCCGGGGACCCACTGGTTGAAATCGCCCACCACCGACACGGCCGCCGCATGGGGCGCCCAGACCCGGAAGACATGTCCCGTCTGCCCCTCGCGCTCCGCTGTGTGGGCGCCCATGTATTCCCAGGCCCGGATGGCCTGGCCGTCGGTGTATTCCTTTATATGTTGTGCCAGCTCCGGGGCGGACCCGGTCCACTGCTCCTGCTCCATAAGGCTTCCCCATTTCTTTGGTATTATTATCCAAATACCCGAAGCAGTTCCTCCTCTTGGTTGTAAATGATACTAATTGATGGAATTTTTTCTTCGGGTATTTGTATAAATTATACAACACCTTTTGATGTCAGTCAAGGTCTAGCCCCCACCCTTCCTATAAAATTTCTGTAAGGTCCCAGAAAGGGATTCGTACAAAATAACCGGCCGCCCATTCCGTAAAAGGGAACGGGCGGCCGGCGGCGTATGGGGGGACAAAGCCCCGGGGCTATCCGGCCATAAACAGGATGTCTAGGAATCGCTTAAAGATGCCGGGCATGGTCAGGCGCTCCACAGCCTGGTCAGCCACAATGGGGATGGTCTGCTGCTCCACACCAGATACCGAGACCACCATCTCTCCCAGCTTCTGTCCGACCTCCACAGGGGCCTCCACCCGCTCGGTGAGGCGCAGCTCGGTGGTGACGTTGTTGAGCTCGGCCTTGTCGATCAGAATACGGCCGGACTGGGCCAGCACGGGCTGGACGGTGGAGCACTCGCCCAGGGCCACCTCCACCGGCGGCAGCGCCTGGTCAGGGTGGACGTCCAGGAGGGTATAGTTGGCGAAGCCGAAGTTCAGGAGGGCCTTGGCGCCTTCAAACCGTTTTTCCGAGGTAGGGCACTTCATCACCACGGCAATGAGCTCCATGCCGTCCCGCTCGGCGGTGGCCGACAGGCAGTAGAGGGCGGAATCGGTGAAGCCGGTCTTGAGGCCGGTGGCCCCTTCATAGAACCGGATGAGCTTGTTGGTGTTGGCGAGCTGGAACTGGCCGTCCCGGACGGAGTCCATCCAGATGGTGGTGAACTCCCGGATGCCGGGGTGGGCCAGGAGCGCCCGGGACATGACGGCGATGTCGTAGGCGGAGGTCAGGTGGCCGGCGGCGGGCAGTCCGGTGCAGTTGATAAAGGTAGTATCGGCCATGCCCAGCTCCGCCGCCCGGCGGTTCATCCGCTCCACAAAACCCTCCTCGCTGCCGGCAATGTGCTCGGCCAGGGCCACTGCGGCGTCGTTGCCCGACACCACCGCCACCGCCTTGAGCATATCATGGACGGTCATCTGCTCCCCCTCCTTCAGGTAGACCTGGGAGCCGCCCATGGAGGCCGCCTGGGCGGAAACCGTGACCATATCCTCCATCTTGAGCCGCCCGTCGTCGATGGCCTCCATTACCAGCAGCAGGGTCATGACCTTGGTGACGCTGGCGGGCTCCAGCTTGTCGTGGGCATTCGCTTCGTAGAGCACCGTGCCGGTCTCCTTCTCCATCAGGATGGCGGAACCGGCTTCCACCGCCGGTCCACCGGAGACGGCGGCGGCGGGCAGGATCAGCAGAACGGCGGCCACCAGGGCCGCGGCGCATTTTTTCATCGGGATCTCCCTCCATGTTCATCTTCTATGGAAAAGGATGTGAAAATCTCCCTTGTTCTATGCGGGCAGCCACCTGCGAAAATTTCCCTGCGCCCCTGCGGTGTTTTGGCAATCCAGCCCCACTTTTGCAAACATTTTTAGCGTTCACATTTAATTTACAACCTTCCTATTGACTTTTCCCCGGGGCGGTGGTAGATTTACATTAGCACTCAGGGATAATGAGTGCTAAAAGAGGCGCGATGGCGCTTCCGATTTTAAAAAGAAGGTGAGCGCGGTATGGATCTGAGCGACCGGAAGAAGAAAATCCTCCGCGCCATCATCGAAAACTACATTGAGACGGCGGAGCCGGTGGGCTCCAAGGCCATCGCCTCTCTGCCGGGACTGAACGTCTCGTCGGCCACCATCCGCAACGAGATGGCCGATCTGGAGGCCCTGGGCCTGCTGGAGCAGCCCCATACCTCCGCAGGACGCATCCCCTCTCCCAAGGGCTACCGCATCTACGTCAATGAACTGATGACCGACTACCGCCTGTCAGCGCAGGAGACCAAGCGGCTCAATGAGGCGCTGCACATGAAAATGCGGGAGTTGGACCAGGTCATCGATCAGGCCGGGCGGATCATTTCCCAACTCACCCGCTACCCCTCCTTTGCCCTGGCCGCCGGGGGCGACCGGATCACCATTCGGCGCTTCGACCTGCTGATGGTGGACCGCGACGCCTTCATCATTGTGGTCATGACCGACACCAACGTGGTACGCAACCGGCTGGTGCGCCTGCCCTCCGACCTGTCGGAGGCTCAGCTCCAGCTTTTGAACACCCTTCTCAACGCCACCTTTACCGGTCTGACGCTGGACGAGATCACCCCCGAGCTGATGCGGGTGGCCTCCCACGCGGCGGGCGAGGCCTACGGCCTCATCTCTCTGGTGGTCTCCTTCGCCGTGGAGGTGCTGGAGAGTCTGGAGCAGCGCACCGTCCACACGGCGGGCATTGCCAGCCTTTTGACCCACCCGGAGTACCACAGTCTGGACCGGGCGGCGCCGCTGATGACCTATCTGTCCGAGGACCGGGACGCCGCCCGCTTCCCCATGCCCGACAAGGACCCTATGGAGATCCTCATCGGGCCGGAGAACGTGGTGGACGCCCTGAAGGACACCAGCGTGGTAATGGCCAGCTACGACATCGGCGACGGCATGCGCGGCGTCGTGGGCGTTGTGGGTCCCACCCGTATGGATTACGCCAAGATTTCCGCCCGTCTTTCCTACTTTGCGGAGGGTCTCTCCCGCATGTTCGGCAAGGGCGGGCTTCCCCCCGCCGGGGAGGACCCCGAGCACGATGACCGATAGGAGGCCGAAAAATCATCATGAGCAAACGTGAAAAAGACCAGGAGCAGAAGGCCGCTCAGGCCGCGTCAGAGCACGCGGAGAGCGCCGAGGTCCCGGAGGATATCGTTCCGGAGGAGCCCGCCGCCGGAACCCAGGACCCGCTGCCGGAGGAGCTGGAGCATTTGAAAGCTTCCTTGTCCGCCAAGGAGGAGCAGTACCTCCGGCTGGCCGCCGAGTACGACAACTTCCGCAAGCGCAGCCAGAAGGAAAAGGAGAGCATCTACGCCGACGCCAAGGCCGACGCCCTCACCGCCTTCCTTCCCGTCTACGACAATCTGGAACGGGCCCTGAAGCAGGAGACCGCCGACGAGGCCTTCAAAAAGGGCGTAGAGATGACCATGACTCAGCTCCGGGAGATCCTGACTAAGCTGGGTATCTCGGAGATTCCCGCCCTGGGCGAGTCCTTCGATCCCAACCTCCACAACGCCGTCATGCATGTGGAGGACGAAGCGGCTGGCGAGAACACCATCGTGGATGTGTTCCAGGCTGGCTTCAAGCTGGGCGACAAGGTCATCCGGTTCGCCATGGTGAAGGTAGCCAACTGAGGCAGGCCGCCACGCCCCAACGCCCGGTTTTCGGCTTCTCCGCATTTCTTTTGTAAAAACCAATTTCTTGATTATTGGAGGAATATATTATGTCTAAGATCATCGGCATTGACCTGGGTACCACCAACTCCTGCGTGGCCGTCATGGAGGGCGGCGACGCCGTCGTCATCCCCAACGCGGAAGGCAACCGCACCACTCCGTCCGTGGTGGCCTTCTCCAAGGACGGCGAGCGCATGGTGGGCCAGGTGGCTAAGCGCCAGGCCATCACCAACCCCGACCGGACCATCAGCTCCATCAAGCGCGAGATGGGCTCTAGCTTTAAGGTGAGCATTGACGGCAAGAACTACACCCCACAGGAAATCTCCGCCATGGTGCTCCAGAAGCTGAAGGCCGACGCCGAGGCCTATCTGGGTCAGAGCGTCACCGAGGCCGTCATCACCGTCCCCGCCTACTTCACCGACGCTCAGCGCCAGGCCACCAAGGATGCCGGCCGCATCGCCGGTCTGGAAGTAAAGCGGATCATCAACGAGCCCACCGCCGCGGCCCTGGCCTACGGCATCGACAAGGAGTCCGACCAGAAGATCATGGTCTACGACCTGGGCGGCGGCACCTTCGACGTGTCCATCCTGGAGATCGGCGACGGCGTTATCGAGGTATTGGCCACCGCCGGCAACAACCGCCTGGGCGGCGACGACTTCGACAAGTGTGTCATGGACTGGATGGCCGCTGAATTCAAAAAGGACACCGGCATCGACCTCAGCGGCGACAAGGTGGCCATGCAGCGCCTGAAGGAGGCCGCCGAAAAGGCCAAGATCGAGCTGTCCGGCGTCACTTCCACTGCCATCAACCTGCCCTATATCACCGCCGACGCCACCGGCCCCAAGCATCTGGACCTGACCCTGACCCGGGCCAAGTTTGACCAGCTCACTGCCCATCTGGTGGAGGCCACCGCCGGCCCCGTCAAGCAGGCCATGGGCGACGCCGGCCTCTCTTCCGGCGAGCTGTCCAAGGTCCTGCTGGTGGGCGGCTCCAGCCGTATCCCCGCTGTGCAAGACATGGTGAAGAAGCTCACCGGCAAAGAGGGCTTCAAGGGCATCAACCCCGACGAGTGCGTGGCTATGGGCGCGGCGCTGCAGGGCGGCGTGCTGGTGGGCGACGTGAAGGGCCTGCTGCTGCTGGACGTCACCCCCCTTTCCCTGGGCATCGAGACCATGGGCGGCGTGATGACCAAGCTCATCGAGCGCAACACCACCATCCCCGCCAAGAAGAGCCAGACCTTTACCACCGCTGCCGACAACCAGACTTCCGTAGAGGTCCATGTGCTCCAGGGCGAGCGTGAGATGGCCCAGTACAACAAGACCCTGGGACGGTTCAACCTGGACGGCATCGCCCCGGCCCGCCGCGGCGTGCCTCAGATCGAGGTGACCTTCGACATCGACGCCAACGGCATCGTCAATGTCTCCGCCAAGGATCTGGGCACCGGCAAGGAGCAGCACATCACCATCACCTCCTCCACCAACATGTCCAAGGAGGACATCGACAAGGCCGTCAAGGAGGCCGAGCAGTTTGCCGCCGAGGACGCCAAGCGCAAGGAAGAGGTGGACGTGCGCAACCAGGGCGATCAGATGGTGTACCAGACCGAGAAGGTCATGGAGGACCTGAAGGACAAGATCGACGCGGGCGACAAGGCCACCCTGGACGCCGCCCTGGGCAAGCTGAAGGACGCCCTGAAGGGCACCGACGTGGAGGCCATCAAGACCGCCACCGAGGAGCTGAGCAAGGCCTTCTACCCCATCAGCGAGAAGCTGTACAACCAGGCGGGCGGCCCCCAGGCAGGCGCGGGCCCGGACATGGGCGGCGCGGGCTTTACCGGCGGCGCTTCCGCCGCCGGCGCGGACACCGACCCTAACGTGGTGGACGCCGATTACACCGTGGTGGACGGCGACGACAATCCGTAAATTTTGTATTTGCAGAGCCGCTGCTTGCAGCGGCTCTGCTACCCTGTATCCCAGGCCCGAAGCCCAGCGCGGCGGGTTTTGGGCGGAGAGGAGGAGCAAAGCGGCACCGCACGGAAGGGCGACGGTCGTTTCATGCGGCGCGGTCTTTGCGACGACGATATGGCTGATCAAAAACGAGATTACTATGAAGTCCTGGGCGTGTCTAAAGGCGTCTCGGACGATGAACTGAAAAAGGCCTACCGCAAGCTGGCCAAGCAGTACCACCCCGACCTCAACCCCGGCGACAAGACCGCCGAGGCCAAGTTCAAGGAGGTCAACGAGGCCTACGAGGTCCTGTCCGACAAGGACAAACGGGCCCGCTACGACCAGTTCGGCCACGCGGGTGTGGACCCCAACTTCGGCGCCGGCGGACCCGGCGGCGGCTTTGGCGGCGGCTTCGGCGGCTTCGACATGGGTGACATTGACCTGGGCGACCTGTTCGGCTCCTTCTTCGGCGGCGGCTTCGGCGGCGGAGGCGGAGGCGGCCGCAGCCGCAACGCCCCCCAGAAGGGAGAGACCATCCGGGCCGGGGTGACCATCACCTTCGAAGAGGCGGCCTTCGGCTGCGAGAAGGAGATCACCGTCACCCGCACGGAGCCCTGCGAGGAGTGCAAGGGCTCCGGCTGCGCCCCCGGCACCACGGCGGAGATCTGTCCCGACTGTCACGGCAGCGGCGTGGTCCGGATCCAGCGGGGAGGAGGCGGCTTCTCCTTCTCCACCACCGCGGCCTGCACCCGCTGCCGCGGTACCGGAAAGATCATCCACCAGCCCTGCAAATCCTGCGGCGGCGCGGGGAGCGTCCGGCGGCAGAAGAAGCTGTCCGTCACCATCCCGGCGGGCATCGACAACGGCCAGGCCGTCTCCCTGCGGGGGCAGGGCGGCGCGGGCAAAAACGGCGGGCCGGCGGGCGATCTGCTCATTGGCGTCACCGTCCAGCCCCACCCCATCTTCCGCCGGGACGGCACGTCGGTCTACATGGAACAGCCGGTCTCCTTCGCCCAGGCGGCCCTGGGGGCGGAGCTCCAGATTCCCACCATCGACGGCACGGTGAAATACTCCATGCCCGAGGGCACCCAGACCGGCACCACCTTCCGTCTGCGCGGCAAGGGCATTCCCAGCCTCAACGGCCGGGGCCGGGGCGACCAGTACGTCACCGTAAAGGTCCTGGTTCCCACCGGCCTGAGCCGGGCCCAGAAGGAGGCCCTGCATGCCTTTGCCGAGTCCATGGGGGAGGAAAAAGAGGACTCCGGTGATCCACTTAAGAATCTTTTTGACAAGAGAAGGAAAAAGAAATAAAATAGAGGACAGTCCATATGGACTGTCCTCTATTTTATTTCTACCGCTCTTCGGAGGTGTACCATGCCCGACCTGTTCCAGTCCGCGGCGGACCTTGTGAACCAATACGTCCTGCCCTACCTGTCCTGGACCCTGGTGTTCCCCCTGGGCACGCTGATCCTGGTCCTGCTGTTCTTTTTCTACTACTGGCACGCCCAGGCTCCCCGTCGGGACAGCCTGGAGTGGATTGCCATGCGGGAGCGGCGGCCCATGACCTTCTCCGCCAAACGGTATCCCATGGGGAAAAAGGACGCCCTGCCCCTGCTGCTGGTGACGGCGGCCTATGCCTGCACCGCCTTCTTCCAGTTGGGCAGCTTCACCAATCCCCAGTCCTTCCAGTCCTTTGACGAGACCGCCACCGTGGAATTCTCCCTGGACCGGACCGTCGCCCTGACCCGGCTGGGCTGGTACACCGGCCTGGGGACGGGAGACTACTCCCTGGAGGTCTCCGCCGACGGGCAAAGCTGGACCGCCCTTCAGGTCAGCGTGGACGAGGACAACAAATCCGCCTACGCCTGGACCCCGGTAGACCGGAACGCTCCGGCCGGCTCGGTCCGCTCCATCCACCAGAAGTACAACACCCTGTTCAAGTGGTATTTCATCGAGCCGGAGGGCGGCCCGGTCCAGGTCCGGTATCTGCGGCTCACCGGATTCCCCGGCAAGGCCCCCCTGGAGCTGGGCGAGCTGGCCCTCTACGACCAGGACGGAGTCCGGGCCGTCCCCGACGCCGTGGTGGCTGCCCAGCCCGCGCAGGCCGTCCCCTCCGCTGACCTGGCCCTCTTTGACGAGCAGGACACCGTTCCGGACAAATCCACCTGGTACAACTCCTCCTATTTTGACGAAATCTATCATCCCCGCACCGCCTATGAGCACATCCGGGGCATCGAGCCCTATGAGGTCTCTCACCCGCCCTTGGGCAAGCTCATCCTCTCGGTGGGGATCCGGCTGTTCGGCTTCACCCCCTTTGGCTGGCGGTTCATGGGCACCCTGTTCGGCGTGCTGATGCTCCCCATCCTCTACGTCTTCCTGAAAAACCTCTTCGGCAGGACCGCCATCGCCTTCTGCGGCACCACGCTGTTCGCCTTCGATTTCATGCACCTGGTGCAGACCCGCATCGCCACCATCGACACCTACGGGGTCTTTTTCATCCTGCTGGCCTACTTTTTCATGTACCGCTATCTCACCCTTCCCGCCGGGACCTCCTTCCGGGGCGGCGCCCTGCCGCTCTTCCTCTCCGGGCTGTTCTGGGGCATCGGGGCGGCCAGCAAGTGGACGGTGATCTATGCCGGGGCGGGCCTGGCCCTGCTCTACTTCCTGGGCGTGTGGTTCAAGTGGCGGGACCGCCCGGCGGACTTCCCCTTCGCCCCCTGGCTGGTCCAGACTCTGCTGTTTTCCGTGCTGTGCTGGGTGGTCATCCCGGTGATCATTTACACCCTGTCCTACTGGCCCTACGCCGCCGCCCGGGGCAACGACGGCGGGCTTCTCGACATGCTGGGCGAGCTGTTCTCCTGGCCCTTCGTCCAGCTTCCCCAGGTCCTGCGGGGCGAGCGGGAGCTCATCCTCAAGAGTTCCGCCAACCTGGTGGACGCCATGCTGGAGAACCAGAAGTTTATGTTCACTTACCACGTGGGCGTCACCGAGCACCACCCCTACGAGTCCCGCTGGTATCAGTGGCTCGTGGACGGCCGCCCCATCCTTTACTACCTAGACTCCACCTCGGTGCCCGGCTTCAAGGCGGCCTTCGCCTGCTTCAACAACCCGGTGGTGGCCTGGACGGGCCTGCTGTCGGTGGTCATCCTGGCGGTCCAGACGGTCCGCCGCCGCTGCGGTAAGGCCCTGTTCCTCCTGGTGGGCTATCTGTCCCAGCTTCTGCCCTGGTTCGCCATCGGCCGCATCACCTTCGCCTACCACTACTTCCCCTCCACCCTGTTTTTGGTGCTGGCCATCAGCTACGCCATGAACGACATGATGGAGCGGAAGGTGGGACGCTGGCAGTGGGCGGTCTACGGCATGACGGCCTTCTCCGTGGTCCTCTTCGCCGCCTTCTACCCCGTTCTCATCGGGCTGATGGTGCCCTCCTGGTATCCCACCCGCTTCCTGCGGTGGATTCCCGGCGGCGCCTGGCCCTTCTGAGCGTATATCCCATTCATCCGGAGGCATCCTATGAGCTACTTCATCGACTACCACACCCACTCCCAGCTCTCCCCCGACAGTAGTGTCCCGCTGGAGCAGCAGGCCGAGGCCGCCGTCCGCTCGGGCCTCAGCGAGCTTTGCATTACCGACCACTACGACACCGTGGGGCTCCACGGCGGCCCTATGGACCCCTATGACTGGGCCCCGGCAGTGGAGCAGTTTCAGCGGGTCCGGGCGCAGTTTCAGGGCCGCCTGACCCTTCGGCTGGGCCTGGAGTTCGGCAGCGGCCACCTGGACGGCAGCGCCCTGGCCGCCGCCCCGCCGGAGCTGGACTTCGTCATCGGCTCGGTCCACAACCGCAGTCTGGCCGCCGGGGGAGACGATTTCTACTACGGAGACTACCACTCCCCCGGGGCCTGTTATCAGGCTCTGGACGACTACGTCTCCTCCCTGGAGCGGCTGGCCTCCGCCGGCGCCTACGACGTGCTGGGGCACATCATCTACCCGCTGCGCTATATGGCCCGCGGCTGCCCCGAGGTCTCCATGGACCGCTATGCCGACCGCATCCGGGTGGCGCTGGCCATTGCCATCGCCTCGGGCCGGGGCATGGAGCTCAACACCTACAATGGCCGCACTCTGGCTGAGTGGCGACCCTGGCTGGCCCTCTATCGGGAGCTGGGCGGCGAGATTCTCACGGTGGGCAGCGACGCCCACGTGCCGGAGAACGTGGGCCAGGGCATCCCCGAAGCCTATGACCTCATCCGCGCCGCCGGCTTCCGGTACATCGCGGTCTACGAGGGGCGAAAGCCCCGCTTCGTCAAACTGTAGCATCCACTTAATTCAATCTGGAGGTATCACTATGATCGCATTGGGTTCCGACCACGGCGGATACGCCCTGAAGCAGCACATCATCGAATACCTGGACGCTCACGGCCTGGACTACCGGGATTTCGGCTGCCACTCCACAGAGAGCTGCGACTATCCCGTCTTTGCCAAGGCTGCGGCGGAGGCGGTGGCCTCCGGCGAGTGTGAGCGTGGCATCGTCATCTGCACCACCGGCATCGGCATTTCCATCGCCGCCAACAAGGTTCACGGCGTGCGCTGCGCCCTGTGTACCGACCCGCTCATGGCGGAGATGACCCGCCGCCACAACGACGCCAACATGCTGGCCCTGGGGGCGGGCATCGTGGGCCCCAATCTGGCGGAGGCCATCGTGGAGACCTTCCTCACCACCGAGTTCGAGGGCGGCCGCCACGCCCGGCGGGTGGGCCTCATCACTGCAATGGAGCAATAACCCAGCGGGGCCCGGACAGCTTGGCTGTCCGGGCCCCGTTTTCTCTTCACTCCGCCGGTTTGGCGGCGATATACAGCATGTCGTTTCCGCCCTCCTCCTCGGGGAAAGAATCGTACATGCTGAAGTTATACAGGAACCGCTCGGCGGGATAGACGCCGTAGCCGTCCTGGTTGTGGTCGGTGGTGTCATAGGGGTCGGCCACCAGGAACACGTCGTCCTGCTGGGTCTCGGTCCCCATGGTATCGTAACCGACGATGACCTGCCAATGTCCGCCCCAGTCATTCCAGCACACCATGACCGGGGTCCCCTCCGCCAGCCACGCCTGGATATCCTCCATCCAGATGTCCGGCTGCTCCAGCGTGGTGGTATAGGTAAAGCCGCCCACGCCGTCAAAGATATCCAAGGCCTGCTTCAGTGTGGTGCCCGGATAGCCCTCCAACTCGGTACCGTCCAGAGAGTGGCGCAGCGCCGCCAGAGTCTCCTCGTTCCAGTCGTCCAGCCTGTCATACCAGTCCAGCACCATCAGCGCCGAGGTCACGCCGCAGGCCCACTCGCTGGTCTGCTGCATGGTGCGGAAATGGGTCAGGACCGTGAGGGTGTCGGTGGACTCCAGATGGTAGACGTCCGGATGTGCAAAGTAGGGGGAGTCCGCATGGTCTCCCGCCCGCTCCACCGAGTCCGCTCCGTCGTCGGGAGACAGGTCGATGGCATAAGGGATCTTCATCTCGTCGGTGAAATTCTCGGTGCTCTTCTTCGGGTTCGCATCCGCAAGGGATGGTTCTGCCGCCCCGGGCGTCGCTGCCCCTCCTGTGGTGGCGCAGCCGGCCAGCATGGCCAGCAGCGCGGCAGTGGCAACCGCCAGAGTGACTGTTTTTTTCATTTCTCGATCTCCTTTTGTACCGATTCCCGGCCTTTCGCCGGGTAATGTCATTATAAAAGCCCGCGTCCCCCTGCGCAATGCATGTTTCTGCATGTTTTCCATCCGCCGGACGGGCGCTGCATGGACAAATATACCAAAAAAGCGGGCCGCCAATTTTCTGGCGGCCCGCCGGGAGTCTCAGCGTTCATTCCAACTGGTTCAGATAATCCAAAATCGTCGCCACCGCTCCGTCCACGCCCAGGCGGTCGGTGTTGATCACCAGGTCGTAATAGGAGCCGTCACCCCAGCGCCAACTGGTGTTGACCCCATAGTAGGCGGCGCGCTGCCGGTCCACTCGTTCCACCTCCCGCTGGGCGCCCCGCTCGGCCAAACCATACTGGGCCACCGCCCGCTCGGTTCGCTTGGCCAAGGAGCCGCAGATGAAAAAATGGACCGCCTCCGGGTCCTGCCGCAGCACAAAGTTGCCGCACCGCCCTACAAAGACCGCCGGGCCGCGCTCGGCTAGCTCGGCCATGGCCTCCGACTGGGCGCGGAAGAGCTTGACGCTGTACGGTTCCTCCTGAATGTCGCTGTGGGGGGCAATCATGGACAGGTTGTAAATGAAATTGGTGTCCCGCAGATTTTCCGCCATCTGGAATTCCCAGAGCTGCGCGCCGCTCTCCTTGGCGGCCAGAGAGATGACCTCGTTGTCATAACAGGGGAGCCCCAGTGCCTCGGAGAGCTTTTTGGCCACCTCGTGGCCGCCGCTGCCATACTGCCGGCTGATGGTGATCGTCCTGGCTTTCATGGTTCCGGCCTCCTTCCGTCGGTCCGCATTCCTCCTGTTCCTTCTGCCTCTATCCTAACATAAAAAGAGGGAAACGGCAAGCGTTCTGCACAATATACGCCGCCATTTCCCCTTGTTTTCTGGTGTTTCTGCCCATTTTAGGTGCCACCCATGGTCATACCCTGTTCGCCCAGGCCATCCTTCTCCAGCATCCGCTCCAGGACCTCCACATCCGTGCGGATGTCCATGGCGTCGTCCTGAAACAGCTTGTCGAGCTGTTTTTCAAAGCCGTCCACCACTTTGTCCATCATGCCCTCAATGCGCGCCTTGGCGGACTTGATGTTCTCTCCCTCAATGCCCTGGGCCTCCATCTGGGCGTAGGCCCGGAGAATCTTCAGCGTGGTGGGCAGATAGTAGCCCAAAAAGCTGCGAAGCTGCCCCTCTTTGTCCGGCTTCTCCCGCAGATAGGCAAAGATTTTGCCGGTAATCTCTCCGATGCGGTCGATTTTCCGGCTCATCACCTCGTCGGCGATGGCATCGTTGACCTCCCGGATCTCCATCAGCACGGCGTCCTCCCGCTCCATGCCGGCGGGGGGCTTTTCCGCCTGTTTTTCCGGTGCGGGCGCCGGCGGCTCCTCCCGCAGGCCCTCGTCGTTGAGCACCAGCCGCCCACCGCCCACGTCCAGGTAGCCGGTGGGGATGACGCCCTCGTCCAGCATATCCTGGAGATCATCGCACACCTTCCGTACCGAAAGGCCCATGGCCTGGGCCATAGAGGCCACCGAGATGGATTCCCTCCGGCCGATGAGGGCCAGATATTTGCGGAAGCGCCTGGCCTTTTTGCCCTTGGCCACGCCCATGTAGAGCATAATAAGGCCCACCCCGGCGATGCCCAGAGGGATAAAAATGTCGGACAGGCTGGTCCAGAACCACCCGTAGGAGAGGGCGTCCAGCAGCTCGCTAAGGCCGCCGAAGCCGAACACGCCGGCCACGACGGCCCCGGCGATGGTCAGGCCCCGGCCCTCCCGGCCCCGGGCGAAGCGGGCGCCGGTTTTGGGCTTGGCGGATTTTTTCTTTCCGGCCGCGGGTGCAGTCCCGCCCAGACCCTGGGCCGCACCCTGCTCCCGCTGGATGTCATAGGGGTGGCGGCTGGCGCGGGAGCGCGGGCTCCCCGCCAGGCCCATCAGCTTCAGCACCAGCATGACCACCCCCACCGGCGGGAAGCAGAAGAGCATAATCAGCGTGGGAATCCAGGAGGCAAAATCGCCGCCCCGGTCTCCATTGTAATTGTGGTTGTAATCAGCCATGAACGGGCCTCCATATTGCCGGGTCCCCAGGGCGGGTCCGGCGTTTCGGTAGTCTTTATCATACAACGGATTTGGGGGGATGTAAAGTGGCCGCGCCGCATTTTACCGGGGTGTTACCGTTCTGTAATTGCTTTTTCTCCGGCTGCATCATATAATATACTCTGATTTGCTGTGGGCGGCGCCCGCAGCGACGATTTGGAGGATATATGCTATGGAAGAACATAAACCGGGCAAGCGGCTGGCTTCGGGCAGCGGCAAGGGTGCGGGCCGGACGCTGGCCCTGCTTCTGGCCGCCGCGGCGGTCGTCCTGGCGCTGGCCTATGTGGGGCTGTGCGCCTGGGTGGGAGCCAGCAGCACGATCCTGCCCCGGGTCTCCGCCGCCGGGGTGGGCCTGGGCGGCCTGACCCAGGCGCAGGCCACAGAGCGCCTGAATACCGGCGTGGCCGAACGCTATGCCGATGCGTCCGTAAACCTTACTTACAGCGGCCAGACCGCCGTCTTTACCGGCGCGCTGGTGGAGGCCGACGCCGAGGGGGCGGCCCAGTCCGCCTGGAACTACGGCCGCACCGGCGGCTTCCTCACCCGGGGCGGATACCTGCTTTCCACCCTCATCACCGGCCACGAGGTGGAGGCCCCCCTGCGCTACTCCGAGACGGGCCGCGCCCAGGTGGACCAGATGCTGGAGGACATCTCCCAAGCCGTGGGCGGTGATCTGGAGGAGACCACCTGGGAGATCCAGGGGGACCATCTGGTCTTCCATATGGGCTCTCCGGGCACCGGCGTGGACCAGGCGGCCCTGCGCCAGACCGTCCTGGTCCGCCTGGCCGCCCTGGACAGCTCGCCCTATGAGGTGGAGCCCATCACCACCGAGCCCTCCTTCCCCGACCTGGAGGCCATCCACCGGGCGCTCTACGCCGAGGTGGCCGACGCCTCCCTGGACCCCACGACCTTTGAGATCACCCCCAGCGTCACCGGCATGACCTTCGACATCGCCCAGGCCCGGCAGCTCCTGGAGGGAGCTGCCTGGGGCAGCGACTGCGCCGTGCCGCTGGAAATCACCGAGCCCAAGATCTCCACGGAAAACCTCCGGGAGCTGCTCTTCCGGGACGTTCTGGGCGAGGCCACCAGCAAGGTCGCCGGCTCGGCCAACCGGAAATCCAACGTGGCCCTGGCCGCCTCCACCTTCAACGAGCGCATCCTGCTGCCCGGCGACGTTTTCTCCTACAACGACACCACCGGCAGCCGCACTGCCGAGAAGGGCTATCTGATGGCCCCGGTCTATAAGGGCGGCAAGTCGGTGGACGAGGTGGGCGGCGGCATCTGCCAGCCCTCCTCCACCCTCTACCTGGCCGCGCTCAACTCCAACCTGAAGATCGTGGAGCGCCACCAGCACCAGTTCGCCGTGGGCTATGTCCCCGACGGCCTGGACGCCACCGTCTACTACGGCAGCCTGGACTTCCGCTTTGAAAACGACACCGACTACCCCGTCAAGCTGGTCGCCAAGAGCTACAAGAGCAGCGGCTCCACCTACCTGACCGTCACCATCTACGGCACCAAGACCGACGACCTCCATGTGAAGATGACCAACAAGGTCTACAACTGGGTGGAGTACGAGACCGTCTATCAGGTGGACGCCGCCGTCCCGGCGGGCACGGTCAAGGAGGGGCAGAACGGCTATAAGGGCCGCAATGCCGACACCTACCGCAACCTCTACGACGCCGAGGGCAATCTGGTCAGCTCCACCCTGGAGTCCACCAACAAGTACAAGGTCCGGGAGCGCATCCTGCTGGTCAACCCCGCCGACGCCGCCCAATATGGCCTGAACGCCGACGGCACGCCCCTGGCCCCCGGCGCAGCGTCCTCCACACCGGCCATCAACCCCTCCCCCACCGGCAGCCAGCCCCCCGCCAGCGAATCCCCGGCGGTGAGCGAATCCCCCGCCTTGAGTCCCGACCCGTCCGTCTCTCCGTCGCCGGAGGCGCCCTCCTCCGAGCCCTCCCAGGAGCCGGAGACGAGCCCCGCCCCAGACATCGGCATCCCCATCTATACGCCCTCCGCCTCGGAGGAGAACGCGGAAGGGGGGAGTGAGGCATGAGCGGTCCCACCCTCACCCGCCGGGAGCTCAAGGCCCAGGCCAAACAGACGCTGGCCCGCTGGGCCAGGCCCTGTATGCTGGCCTCCGCCGCCCTGCTGCTGTTCACCCTTCTCCTGGAGGTGGTGCAGGCCGTCACCCCGGGCACCAGCCTGTCCTATTTCCTCTCCGCCGCCGTGGAGGACTACCCCTTCCAGACCGGCGTATGGCGGCTGGACGCCGGGGCCGCCGCCCGTCTGATGACCACCGTGGGCCTGCCCGCCGCATTCGGCGGTGCGGGCGCCCTTCTGGGCGCTCTGCGGCTGGACGCCGCCGGGCTGGTCTACCTGCTGCTGATCCCCTTCCGGCAGATCCCCATGGCCCTGCTCATCCAGTTGGCGGTCTTGCTGCTGTCCACCCCCATCCTCTACGGGGCCCTCCAGCAGTATTGGCACATCCTCCGGGGGGAGCCTCTCCCCTTCCGCAGCCTCTTCTCCTGGTATCTCGACCTGCGCCTCACCGGCAGGGCGGTGGCGCTTCAGCTCCTGCTCAGCGTGTGGCGCACCGCCACCTCCCTTGTGTGCATGATCCCCGGCCTGGTCTGCACGATCCTGGGCAGCCAGTCCGGCGCGCCGGACTTTCTGGTGCTGCTGGCCCTGCCGCTCACCCTGCTGGGGTCCCTGGCCGGCTACTTCTGCTATGTCCGGCTGCTCCCCGCCCAGTACCTGCTCGCCCGCTCGCCGGAGCTGGGCGTGGGACAGGCCCTGCGCCAGGGCCTGCGGCTGCTGAAGGGCAGCGGCCGGGACTTCTTTCTCCTCCAGCTCTCCTTCCTGGTGTGGCACCTGGTCTCCCTGATGCTCTATCAGGTGCTGGACCTGTATGTGGTGCCCTACCAGCACATGGCCTCCATGCTGTTCCTCACTGCGCTGGACACCGCCCGGGAGGCACCCGGCGGCCCGGACCTGACTCTGCTGTAACCCACAGGCAAGAAGGGAGCTGTCGGCTGACAGCTCCCTTCCTCTCTGCCGTCAGGCGGGGGCGGCCTCGCCGGTCAGGGTCTCGCCTGCAAACAGGTACTGGTAGCGCACCCGAACGGGCTCCCGCTCCCCACCGTCCTCCACCTCCCAGGTGAGGGCGGCCGCGCAGCCCGCGCCCAGGCCGGGCAGGACCACGCCGGCGGCCGGGTCGGCCTCCGGCTCGGGCAGGCCGTTCAGCCGGACGGAGCCGGGCACGGCCCCGCCGCCGGCTACCTCTACCTCGCTCAGGGGCAGCGAGGAGCGGTTGTAGACCGTCACCACCCGGACCGTCCGTTCGGCGGCCTCCCACAGCCGCTCCCGGACAGCCACCTCCACGAAGTGGAGCCGGACCGGCTCCCGGAGGGGGAGCTCCGCCAGCAGGCGGCGATTCCCCTCCACAGCGTCCAGGCGCACTGCCCCGGTGATTCGGCCCTCCAGCGGCCGGGGCGGGTCCAGACAAATGTCGCAAAAGTCCATACTGTATCCCTCCGGCTCATTCTATGCCGCAGCCTGTCGAGCTGTGCCGCTTGCGTTTGCGCCCGGTTGTGGTATACGGTGAAAACCAAACAGAAAAGAGTGACGCGCCATGTTTCAGGGCTTTTCCAACGAGACCATCGACTTTATGTGGGGCATCCGGTTCAACAATGAAAAAAGCTGGTTTGAGCAGCACAAGGAGACGTACCGGGCCCACTTCTACGAGCCCATGAAGGCTCTGGCCGCCCAGGTGTACGAGATCTTTCAGGACCGGCACGGGGATCTGGAGCTGGCGACCCGGGTATCCCGCATCTACCGGGACGCCCGGCGGCTGCGGGGCCGCGGCCCCTATAAGGATCGGCTGTGGTTTTCCATGGAGCGCCCCTCGGAGGCGTGGACCCACGACCCGGTGTTCTGGTTTGAGCTGGCCCCCGAGGGCTACTCCTACGGCATGGGCTACTATGCCGCCAAGCCGGCCACCATGGCCCGGTTCCGCGCCCGGCTGGACCGGGACCCCAAGCCCTTTGAAAAGCTGGCCCGGACCCTGGAGCGCCAGGATGTCTTCACGCTGGAGCACGCGTGCTACAAAAAGCCAAAGGGGGACCCAGGCAAGCTCCTCTCCCCCTGGTACAACAGCAAGAACCTCTCCCTCATCTGCCAGCGGCCCCACGACGAGCGGCTCTTCTCGCCGGACCTGGTCCAAATCCTGGCGGAGGGCTACGACTTTCTGGCCCCCTATTACGCCTATTTCCTTTCGCTGGAGGGTGACCCCGACCCCAGAGCCTGATCGTTTGAATCGCTTTGATTCTAACAAATTTTACATGAGGAAAAATGCCGCCCGCCGTACATCCTATTCGGGAACGAACAGGAAAGGCGGGCGCATCATGTTCAGACGCAAATCATATCCCGACTGGGCGGCGGTCCTGGCCGCCTTCGGGCTCCTGCTGGGCGCCGCCGCCCCTTGGTTCGCCCTGGTGCTCTCCATACCGCCTCCGGCGGTCCAGGCGGACGCCCAGGTTCTCACCGACGAGGGCGGAGGGCCGCCCTCGTCCCAGGTCCGGTCCGGGGATGGGCAGCCCAAGCTCATAGCCCTTACCTTTGACGACGGGCCCCGGCGCTCCACCACCACCGCTCTGCTAGACGGCCTGGCCGAGCGGGGCGTGAAGGCCACCTTTTTCCTCATCGGGGGGCAGTTGGAGAACAACGAGGATGTGGTCCGCCGCATGGACGAGGAGGGCCACCAGGTGGGCATCCACACCTTTGACCACGTCCGGCTCACCGGTCTGAGCAAGGTCGACTTCGACGCCCAGGTGGACCGAACCCGGCAGCTTTTGAAAAACATCCTGGGGCACAATGACTTCCTGCTGCGCCCCCCTTACGGCATCATGGATGACGGCATCCGCCGCCACGCCGGCTGCCCCATCATCCTCTGGTCCATCGACCCCGAGGACTGGAAGGACCAGAACACCGCCCGCGTGGTGGAGCAGGTGGTGTCCAGCGCCAGGGACGGCGCCATCATCCTCATGCACGACATTTTCCCCGAGAGCGTGGACGCCGCCTTTCAAATCGTGGACCGACTTCACCAGCAGGGGTATCTCTTCGTCACCGTGGAACAGCTCTTCGCCGCCCGCTGTCTGCCCCTGGAGGCGGGTCAGACCTACTCCGACGCCTATCCGTAATCAAAAAGCGTTCGGGCCAAACCCGAACGCTTTTTACATACGCATGGCCAGCAGGACCGCGAAGAGGATCAAAAGGCAGAAAACCGTCATGCCCGGATTCACCAGGAACAGCCCCCACTTCTCCCCGGCCTCCATGCCGGCGGAGCCCGGGGCCAGCCCTTCGTCCCGGTCCCGGTCCCGATAGCGGGCGGACAGGAGATACCAGCCGAACACCAGTGAAAAGAGGATAAAATAGGACAGGGCGCTCTCGCCCCGGTCTCCGAAGTGCTCCAGCAGGGGCGACAGGCCCGCCGAGACGAAGTTCACCCCCGCATGAAGGGGGATCGTCCAGCGCACCCCCCCGGTCCGCAGGGCCACATAGCCGAAAAATCCGCCCACCGCAAAGGCGTAGAGCATCTGGAAGAGGTTTCCGTGGACCAGGGCGAACAGCAGTGCCGAGGCCAGAATGGCAAACCCCTCGCCATAGGGCTTGAGCCGGTCCAGCAGGGCCTTTCGGAACAGCAGCTCCTCCGCCAGCGGCGCCAAAACGCAGCCCAGCAGCAGATTGAACCAGACCGGCTGGTCCAGCATGGTCTCCACCGGGTTTGCCATGGGGGTGTCCCGCAGGCCGTCGATGAGCCGGACCAGCCCCATCGTGGCCAGATTGGCCGAATAGATCAGCGCCAGGGCCATGAACCAGCCCTGCAAAAGGCCGCCGGGCGTCCAGGGAGTCTCCTTCTCGGCCCGGACGGCGGGCAGAGCCCGCAGGGTCAGGTAGGCCGCCGGAAAGGCCACCAGATAGCTGCCGGCCGCCGACAGCACCCAGTCGAACCAGGCGGCCTCCAGAAGGCCGGGGGCCAGAGCCGCCGCCAGGCGCAGACCTAACACCTGCACCGCCAGTTGGAGCACCACCAGCAGCGTCATGGCCCAGCCCACCCGGGAAAACACCTGGCGGTCCTCCCAGCGCAGCGTCTGACTCAGGCCTTGAAACATGTCCCCTCTCCTCCCATCCGTTCAGCGGGCTCTATTGTATCATAAAATTTCCGTTCTGTCTCCCCAGCATCTGCGCGAACCGGCCTTTTTATTTTTTACGCCCTCTTTTTCTTTCTATATATTGACACGTTCAAATTCTGTGCTACAATATCTGGTGTTCAGCAGAGAATTGATTCATAGTTACAGAGGAGACGAGATAGATGCCCATTTCTGAAAATGCCCGCGCGGTGCTGGAGCGCCGCTACCTGATCCGGGACGAGCACGGTGAGGCCGTGGAGACGGTGGACGAGCTGTTCCACCGGGTGGCCGACGCCGTCGCCGCCGCCGACGTCCGTTTCGATCCCCAGGCCGACGTGGCCGACACCGCCCGGAGCTTTTACCGCATGATGACCGAGCTGGACTTCCTGCCCAATTCCCCCACGCTGATGAACGCCGGCCGGCCTCTGGGGCAGCTCTCCGCCTGCTTTGTGCTGCCGGTGGCCGACTCCATGGAGGACATCTTCGACGCCATCAAGAACGCCGCCCTCATCCACAAGTCCGGCGGCGGCACCGGCTTTTCCTTTTCCCGTCTGCGGGCCAAGGGCTCCACGGTGAACTCCACCGGCGGCGTGGCCAGCGGACCCATCTCCTTCATGAAGGTCTTCAACGCCGCCACCGAGGCAGTGAAGCAGGGCGGCACCCGCCGGGGGGCCAATATGGGCATCCTGCGGGTGGACCACCCGGACATTCTGGAGTTCATCACCTGCAAGAACGACACGAAGGAGATCACCAACTTCAACATCTCCGTGGGCCTTACCGAGTCTTTTATGGAGGCGGTGGAGTCGGACAGCTCATACGAGCTGGTGGACCCCGCCTCCCGCCGGGTCACCGGCAGGCTCAACGCCCGGGAGGTTTTTGAGGCCATCGTCCGCTCCGCCTGGCAGACCGGCGAGCCGGGCATCCTCTTCCTGGACCGGCTGAACAAGGACAACCCCTGCCCCGGGCAGGGCGAGATCGAGTCCACCAACCCCTGCGGCGAGCAGCCCCTACTGCCCTATGAGGCGTGCAACCTGGGCTCCATCAACCTGGTCCGCCACCTGCGCAGGACCGGGACGGGCTACGCCCTGGACCGGGCCAAGCTGGAGCAGACCATTCGCACCGCCGTCCATTTCCTGGACAACGTCATCGAGGTCAACCAGTATCCCCTGCCCGAGATTGACGCCATGACCAAAAAGACCCGGAAGATCGGCCTGGGCGTCATGGGCTTTGCGGACATGCTGCTCTATCTGGGCATCCCCTACGACTCTGACGAGGGCGTGGCCATGGCCTCTCAGGTCATGGAGCTGGTGCAGACCATCGGCCACCAGGAGAGCCAGCGGCTGGCCCAGGTCCGCGGCCCCTTCCCCCTGTTTGCCGAGAGCGTCTACCGGGACGGCGCGCCTCTCCGCAACGCCACCGTCACCACCATCGCCCCCACCGGCACCCTGTCCATCATCGCCGGGGTATCCAGCGGCGTGGAGCCGGTCTTTGCCTATGCCTATTACCGCAACGTGATGGACAACACCCACCTCATCGAGACCAACCAGATCCTGAGGGACAAGCTTACTGAGCTGGGCCTCTACTCCGATGAGCTCATGCGCCAGATCATCGAGCACGGCAGCCTGGCCCACGTGGAGGGCATCCCCGAGGCGGTCAAGCGGGTCTTTGTCTGTGCCCACGATGTCTCGCCCATCTGGCATGTAAAGATGCAGGCCGCCTTCCAGCAGTTCACCGACAACGCTGTGAGCAAGACGGTGAACTTCCCCAACTCCGCCACCCAGGAGGAGGTGGCTGAGGTCTACCGTCTGGCCTACGAGCTGGGCTGCAAGGGCACCACCATCTACCGGGACGGCTCCCGGGACGAGCAGGTGCTCAACATCGGGGTGGTCAAGGCCAAGCAGGAGACCGCCCTCCCCGACCACGTGGAAAAGCTGCTGGAGTCGGGCTGCGACTCCACCGCCTGCCTGCTGCGCAGCGGCAGCATCAAGCCCCGCCCCCGGCCCGACGTGACCATGGGCTACACCGAGAAGGTGAAGATCGGCTGCGGCAACCTGTATATCACCGTCAATTACGACGAGCAGGGGGTCTGCGAGGTGTTCACCAACACCGGGCGGGCCGGCGGCTGCCCCTCCCAGTCGGAGGCCACCGCCCGGCTCATGTCGGTGGCCCTCCGGGCCGGCGTGGATTCCGACGAGCTCATCCGGCAGCTCAAGGGCATCCGCTGTCCCTCCACCATCCGGCAGCAGGGCATGGCCGTCACCTCCTGCCCTGACGCCATCGCCAAGGCCATCGAAAAGGTGATGCAGGCCAGCAAAACAAACCAGATTCCCCCCTGTCCTCCCCCCATGGGGTCCGGCCGGAAGGGCCGGCCCGCCCCCGACATGACGCCCGCGGAGTCCAAGCTGGCGAAGTACTGCCCGGAGTGCGGCGCGCAGTTGGAGCACGAGGGCGGCTGTGTCACCTGCCGGAACTGCGGCTACTCCAAGTGCGGCTGACCCCGTGGTCAAAGGCTCCTGGCGTTGCCGGGGGCCTCTGCGCTAAACGAAGAGGGCGGAGCTTTCGCTCCGCCCTCTTATTGCTGTATCCGCCGGGGATCATTCCGCTTCGAACGCGTCCTTGCCCAGACCGCAGACCGGGCACTCCCAATCCTCAGGGACCTCTTCCCAAGGGGTGCCGGGGGCGATGCCGTTGTCCGGATCTCCAACCTCGGGGTCATAGACATAGCCGCAGGGGCAGACATATTTACTCATGGTTTCGCCGTTTCCTTTCTCTTAGCCGAAGTAACGCTTCAGCAGGCCCTCGAACGCCTTGCCGTGGCGGGCCTCGTCGCGGGCCATCTCGTGCACGGTGTCGTGGATGGCGTCCAGGTTGTGCTGCTTGGCCAGCTTAGCCAGGTCAGTCTTGCCCTGGGTAGCGCCGTTCTCGGCGTCCACACGCATCTCCAGGTAGCCAAACGGCTGCGCCGTTCGGCGCCGGACAGCGTGCAACAGCACGAATTGGGCTTCCTTCGGTGTTTTTGGTCATTTCCCCTCTTGCCACAATTGGATATTTTTCATTTGTGACGATTCCGTTTATTGCCACAAAAAATCCACAACACAGGAGGATTTGACATGGCAAAGCAGAATGACGCAGGGGTCTACAAATTGAAAAATGGGAATTGGGGCTATCGCTATGTTGTGATGGTCAATGGCGTCCGCAAGGAGGCCAGGAAAACCAAAGATGAATTTGGTACGCCCTTCAAAACAAAACGGGAAGCAATGAAGGCGCGGCAAGCTGCCATTGACCGGGAACAGAACTCCCGCAAGCCCAAACCCACGGTACGGAAAACCATTCAGGAGGTCTATCAAGAATACTGTGCCACGGGCCGTAGTGATCGGGCCTACAATACCATCCGCAAGCAGGACAGCTTGTGGAAAAACCACCTTTCCGCTCGGTTCGGCAGCCGCTTTGTGGATGAAGTCAGCGCAGCGGAAGTGGTTGACTATCTGACGGAACTTTATTGCGGGCGTGGCCTCTCCTATCGCTATGTGGAGAGCTTCCTAAAGCAGTTCTATTTGCTCTTTGGTCAGGCGTATTCCCGGAACTACCTGGATGTAGATTCCTACAACAAGCTCTGTATCAACAAGGATACCAAAATCCACATGCCCAAACTGAAAACGGACGATGATCTGGATATTGTGGCGTTCAGCAAGGAAGAGCTTGCCGTGTTGGATGATTACTTCCACGGAACCAATGCGGAAACGGCGTACTTGCTGGGGCGGTATTGCGGGCTGCGTATCAACGAGTGCTACGGCCTAAAATGGTCAAATGTCGATGTAGTCAACGGAACGATCTTGATTGATCGGCAAATGCAATACCAGAACAGTCTTATCAAGTTGGTGCCGTTGAAAACCCGCAACGCCAAGCGCACCATCTACATGTGCAATAAATTGAAAGTGTATTTTCAAGAGCTGGCCGAGCGGCGGAAACAGGATATGCTCCAATACGCCGCCCTGAGAGAACAGAACCAGCGTATCATAGAGGACTTGGGCGGCAAGAAGATCTCTTCCACGGAGCTTGTGAACTGTCTGCCCGACGGAAAAATCCAGACGGTAAACTCCATGAAATACCCTTCACGGGAACTCAAAAGCAAGTATCATATGATTGTTTCCTATTAGGAACGCTGTAAATACAAGGCTTTTCGGAGCCTACGAACCACAAAAAATAATATTTGATCTATCACATTACACAAAAAGCCGTCCGGCATTAAAATCGGGCGGCTTTTTTGCGTGGATAGACCGGAAGGAGGCGGAAAAATAATTACAGAAATTTAGCTATCAAAATTGTGCAACTTTCACGAAAAGGAGGTTAGTGAATGGCAGATGAAAAATTGAACACAGGCCCCGGTGAGGAGAAGCTCCCGGAGGCTCCCGCTCCTGTTACGGCTGACGAGTCCCAGGATCCGGCTCCCGAACAGGCCGCCGCTCCCACACCCCAGCAGGAGGGGCCTGCCCAGCCCGAGCCCGGTGATGTGGTGGTGTCCTTTGACAAAATCAATGAGCTGATGAATGAAAAGCGGCAGACAGCCCGGGCCGAGGTAGAAAAAGAGGAGGCGGCAAAAGAGCCGGAGGAGAAAACGCAGGAGGAACCTCCCGCCGCTGGGGATGACGAACCGAAAAAGGCCCGCCGGGGCCGTCCTCCAAAAGAGGAAAAAGCGGAGCCTGCTGGCAAGGAGGCGGCGAAGCCCCGCAAGGGCCGCCCACCCAAGGCGGATAAGGCGGCCCCCGGCGAGGCCACGCCGACTAAGCGAGACAAATTGTCCCGAAGTGGGAAAAAGGCTGCGGAGGTTAAAGCTGCCCCGGAACCCGAAAAGGCCCCACCCGAAAATGCGGCTCCGGCCCCGGAACAGGCTCCGCCTGAGCCAGCCGCTCCGCCCCGTCCTGTGGAGGAAGGAAAGCTGGTCTATCTGAAACTTTCCGAAATGCATCCGTTCCACACATTCCGCCCCCACCCGTTTAAGGTGCGGGACGATGCCAAAATGCAGGAAACGGTAGCGTCCATCAAGGCAAACGGCGTAATGGTTCCCGGTCTTGCCCGCCCGGAAAAGGATGGCAACGGTTATGAAATTGTGGCGGGCCATCGCCGCCATCATGGTTGTGAGCTGGCCGGGCTGGAGGAAATGCCCTTTATCGTCCGGGAAATGACTGACCACGAGGCGGTACAGGCCATGAAGGACAGCAACAAGCAGAGGGATCAGACGCTCCCCAGCGAACTGGCCGCCCTGTTGGAGCTGGAAGTGGAGGACATCAAGCACCAGGGCGGGCGGCTGAAAAATGTGGCCGAGGGCGATATTGGAAAACGCTCCGTTGAGATCGTGGGCGAGGCGCACGACATGAACTATAAAAAGGTCATGCGTTATCTGCGGCTGAACTCTCTTGTGCCGGAACTGCTGGACAAGGTGGACGATAAAAAAATGGGCTTTATGCCCGCTGTGGAGATTTCCTATATCCGCCCCAAAAACCAGCGGCTGATCGCTGTTTCCATTGACGGAGAACAGGCGTCCCCCTCTCTGGCCCAGGCGAAAAAGCTCCGGGAGCTGGACAAGGACGGGAAACTCAATGGTGATGTCATTGATGGCATCTTATCAGAAAAGAAAAAGGAGGATCGAGGCGTGATTATTTCTACCGCTGAACTGGAAAAGTATTTTGGCAAGGAGGCCACTCCCGCCAAAATGAAGGAGCAGATCATGACTTTGCTGGACGAGTGGAAAGAGAAACAGCCGCCCGAACTGGCGAAGGCTCCGAAAAAGATGGAGCAGGACAAGTAACCACTTCGAGACATTTTGTCCCGAGGGCCCTGCCCTCCGCATCATGGCTCTGGTGGTATATATCCCCCGTCGCCGCCTGTTTTTTCGTACAGCCGGGAGCGGGCTGTCAAGGGTGCATCGCACCGCCGTTTTACGGCGGCCTGCCCTTGACGGTCTGCCCCGGCTGTGCTATTTCCCCGGCAAGCGGCGGGGGTATATCCTCCAGAGCCGCCCCCTTTCCCATGATTGGGAAAGGGCGGGGGGATTGGGTTGAACTTCCTTATTAAAATATCGGAGGTATTGACTATGAAGCGTCCCCTTGCATACATTACCGCCGCATGGTTGAGCGGCGACAGTGAAAACGCAGAACAGGCCGCCCGCTACTGCCGGGCGGTTTATGAGGCAGGCTTTTCCCCGATCTGTCCGCCCCTTTATCTGCCTCTGTTTCTCAATGACGCAGTACCCGAGGAGCATAAAAGCGGCATCGACATGGGCCGTGACCTGCTCCGCCGCTCCCATGTGCTGGTGGTCTGCGGCCACACCATGACCGAGGCCATGAAAAATGATATTGCCGTGGCCCAGCGGCTGGGAATTACCGCCACCACCCTTGAGGGCATCCTGACTGTCAAGGGACAGGGCAAACGCTGATGGAGTCTGTTTTTGAGGCTTTCATTTCAAATCCTGCCCTTTACAGTGCGGGGCATCTGGTGGGGGAAACGCTGCATTTCCCCACCAACACGGAGGAGGTGCAGTCCCTCTTAAAGCGGATCGGCGTGGACGGGGTGCGCTGCCAGGAATACTTTATTATCTCCTTTGACAGCGACATTCTCGGCCTTTATGACTATCTGGGCGAGTATGAAAACATTGACGAGCTCAACCACCTGGCCCATCTGCTGAAGGAGCTCTCCCCATCAGAACGGGAAACGCTGGAGGCGGTTATGGACAGCGGCCAGCATTGTGGCTCGGTGCAGGACTTGATCAACCTTACGCAAAATCTGGACTGCTACGACTTTCATCCCGGCGTGGACAATGAGGAAATGCTGGGCCGCCTTTATGTGGAGGATATGGAAAGTCTCGAAGTGCCGGACAATATAAAACCCTACTTTGACTTTGAAGCATACGGGCGGGACATTTCCATTAACGAAAACGGACACTTTGCACCGGGCGGCTATGTGACGAAGGTGAGTGACGATTTCCGGGAGGTCTACCACGGCCCCCAGGACATCCCCGCTGAACACAGGGTTTTTGCTTACCCCCAGCTTTCGATCCGGGAGCAGATGGCCGCTTATCAAGAAATTATTGACGGTTCCTCAAAGGAGGGGTTCCGGCGGCTGGCTGAAAAACACCATGAGGAACGGTAACGGGACTTCGAGACAATTTGTCCCAAGGCGAAAGGAGGCGGTGTAACTGATTGATGAAGAAATTTCCCGGAGCTCCATAGCGATTTCTGTCCGGGCCAGCAAGCTGACAGCCCGGGGGCTGGCCTATGTGCTCCGGGCGGCGGGCCGCCAGATCGCCAAACGGCATAAGAAAGCCCAAAGGCCCCACGGCAGGCAGAGCGTGAAAAAGCTCATGGCCCACGGCGAAAATGTGAACAGCATCGAGGTGGAGGCCCCGAAGCTCTTTGACCGTATGGCCCGCCGTTTTCATGTGGACTATGCCTTTTACAAAACCGGGCCGGACAAATACCTGCTGTTTTTCAAGGCAGGACAGGCGGATGCAATTACCGCCTGTTTTGAGCGGTACTCCCGCAGGCTGCTGGAACAGTCAAAATCCAGCCGCATCCCCATCCGGGAACAGCTCAAAAAAGCGGCGGAACAGCTTGTAAAGGAACCGCCCAAAACACAGGAACGGACAAAGGAGGTGGTTCGTGAAGAACGATAGCATCAAAAAATACCTTATTCCCAACATCCCGTATCTGTTTGTCCTGTGGGCCTTTCTCAAGCTGGGGACGGCCTACCGTCTGGCGGCGGGTGCGGATTTTGCGCATAAGCTCATGGGGCTGGGCCAGACCATTGGCCCGGCCTTTGCTGACTTTGCCCCGGGGCTTGCTCCCTTTGACTGGCTCGTTGGCATTGTGGGGGCTGTGGCGTTCCGGGTGATGGTCTATGTGAAAAGCAAAAACGCCAAAAAATTTCGGCGGGATGAGGAGTATGGATCAGCCCGTTGGGGCTGTCCGAAAGATATAGCCCCTTTCGTAGATCCAAAGTTTGAAAACAACATCATTCTGACCGGGACGGAGTTCCTTACCATGAATACCCGTCCGAAAAATCCCGCCAACGCCCGCAACCTCAATGCCTGTGTGATCGGTTCGTCCGGCTCCGGCAAAACCCGGTTCTGGCTTACCCCGCAGATTTTACAGGCCAGCGCAGACAAAAACGGCGGATGCAGCTATGTGTGTGTTGATCCCAAAGGAGGCGTTCTTGGGCAGGTGGGCCACTTCCTGCAAAAGCGTGGGTATCGGATCAAGGTGTTCAATTCCATTGATTTCACAAAATCCATGCACTATAACCCGCTGGCGTACATCCGCAACGAGGCCGACATCCTTAAATTTGTGGACGCTCTCATTTCCAACACCAAAGGCGAAGGCAAGGAAGGCGATCCGTTCTGGACAAAATCGGAAACCCTGCTTTACTGCGCCCTCATCGCCTATATCATTTTTGAGGGCCCCGCCGAGGATCGAAACATGAACACATTGGTTGACATGATTTCCGGGATAGAGGTCAAGGAGGATGACGAGGACTTTATGAACGCCGTGGACTATATGTTTGCGGGCTTGGAAAAACGAAAGCCGGATTGCTTTGCGGTCAAGCAGTATAAAAAGTACAAATTAGCCAGCGGCAAAACAGCGAAGTCGATCCTTATTTCCTGCGGCGCAAGGCTGGCTCCCTTTGACATCCCCCAGCTTCGGGAGGTCATGGCCTATGACGAGCTGGAGCTTGACCGCATCGGGGATCGAAAAACGGCGGTGTTCTTTATCATCTCGGACACTACGCAAACCTATAATTTCCTTGTGGCTCTGGCCTTTTCGCAGATGTTCAATCTGCTGTGCGAGAGGGCCGACAATGTTCACGGAGGCCGTCTGCCCCATCATGTACGGGTGCTGTGGGACGAGGCCGCCAACACAGGACAGGTTCCCCAGCTTGAAAAAATCGTGGCTGTCATCCGTTCCCGTGAGATCAGCTTGACGCTGTTCTATCAGCAGTTGGCCCAGTGTAAGGCGATTTACGATAAACACGCCGAAACCATTTTGGGAAATATGGACAGCGTGATATTCCTCGGAGGCCGGGAGGCCAGCACCATCAAGGAAATATCCGAGAACTGGCTGGGTAAGGCTACAATCTCCATGCAGACGGACAGCCGCTCCCGTGGCCAGTCGGAAAGCTACAGTCAAAATAACCAGCGGCTGGGCCGGGAGCTGATGACACCCAGCGAACTGGCGACCATGCCCGGGGATAAGTGCATTTTACAGCTTCGGGGCCTGCCCCCGTTCTATTCCCCGAAATACGATTTGAAAAAGCACCCGAACTACCGATATACGGCTGAAGCCGACAAAAAGAAAAACGCCTTTGACCTTGACCGGCTCATTAACCGCCGCAGGCGGCCCGGGCCGGACGAGCTGTGTGAGGTGTATGCCGTGGCTGTGCCGGATGATGGGCTCACAAGCGAGGACGAGGACATCCTCAATTATGATGACATCGACGATCCGGACGCCTTTGCATAAATAGGGCTTTGGGACAAAGTGTCCCGAAGTATGTAACCTGCCGCCAGAAATGGCGGCTTTTTTCATGGCCGGGAATACCCCGGAGAAAAGGAGGCTCTATGCAGTTTTTCACTTCCGCTATTGATACTTTACAGACTCTTGTTGTGGCTCTCGGCGCTGGACTTGGCGTGTGGGGCGTTGTCAATCTGCTGGAGGGCTACGGATCGGACAACCCAGGTTCCAATGCTCATGTGCGATAAAGTAGCACACAAGAATTTGATAGACGACAGCCCACTATTCCGTAAAACGCAGGACATCATAACTTGTCCTGCGCTTTGTTTTTGCTTTCAAATTGATTGACAAATAAGTGTATTTAGTGTATAGTGTGTATGTAGAAACATCACACTCAAACAAGGAGGAAACAGGTTTTTGAAAATAATTATTTCAAACACTTCTGACATCCCTTTGTATCAACAAATCAAAGACCAGATAAAGGACGCTATTTTGAAAAATGAATTAGTTGAGGGTGACCCGTTACCGTCAATTCGTTCTTTTGCAAATGATTTGCACGTTAGTGTGCTTACGATACGACGAGTGTATGAAGAATTAGAACAAGAGGGATTTGTCGTAAGTCAAGTTGGTATTGGAACGTTTGTATCTGCAAGTAATGCTGAATTACTAAGAGATACTAAACGTAGGCTTGTAGAACAGAAAATGCAGGATATGATACAGACTGCAAAATCATTAAATATTAGCAAAGATGAACTCAATGCTATGATGGATATTCTTTACGAGGAGGTATAAGATATGGCTGCGATTTTAGAAGTATCCGGATTGAAAAAAACATATAAAAATTTTGAGCTGAAAAATGTCAGTTTTTCAATCCATGAGGATTGTATAACCGGATTTATCGGTGTGAATGGTGCAGGTAAAACAACTACTATCAATGCACTTTTGAATTTAGTCCATAGAGATGGCGGGATAATCAAGTTTCGTGGCAAAGACATTTCAACAGATGAAAAGACATTCAAAGATAAAATAGGTGTTGTGTTTGACAGTGGTTGTTTTTATGACGAATTGACAATCAAGGACATGACAGCTTTACTTGCTCCTGCCTATTCAGAATGGGACAATCACACCTACACACAATATTTGGAAAGATTTTCTTTGCAACAGGAGCAGACAATCGGAACATTGTCTAAGGGAATGAAGATGAAGTACGCTTTGGCGTTAGCGTTATCACATAATGCGGAATTACTCATTATGGACGAGCCGACCAGTGGACTTGATCCGTTAATGAGAGAACAGTTTATTAACATATTGAAATCCTATATAGAGCCAGGCGGTAGAGCTGTTTTTTATTCTACTCATAATACAACCGATTTGGATAAATCAGCAGATATGTTGATAATGATAAATGCAGGAAAAATTCTTTTTGAAGAAGAAAAGGATTTCTTGCTTGATAAATTTAGAGTTGTTAAAGGTGATGTCAAGTATCTTTCCCCGGATATAAAATCGCTTATGCTTCACTTTGAAAAAAGCAAATATGGATTTACAGGAATTTCAGATAATGCGTCGAAAATCAAATCTCTTTATCCCGACGTACTTCTTGAAAGGGCTTCGATAGAGGATATAATGCTGGCGTATGTAAAGGAAGGTGAATAAGATGTTGATACCCCTGATAAAGAAAGATTTAATGATAGTCAAAGGCTACTCTTTGGGAGTAGTTGCAATAGCAATCGGTTTGCCATTATTACTTGCATGGCGGCAGCCTCAAATGGGCGGTATGATTAGTCTGCTAATGGCGGTTTTGATTTCTTCAGTCGCATTTAATTTAGCTATATCAGAAAAAGAAAATCAATATCCGAGAGCAACTGCTCTACTTTCTTCAACTCCCTATACAAAAGGGAAAGTGGTTATTTCAAAATATACACTGTACTTTATTATTTATACGGTCTGCTGTATCGCGTATTTGGTTGAAATGCAATTTATTCCAGAACTTAAACTCGATAACTTTGCTCAAGCTGCTGCGTTGGTCTTTCTAATTCAAGCGTTTGGAATGGGAATTTTTCTTCCGATACAATATAAGTTTGGGTATGAAAAGACAAAGTTTGTGTGTTTTTTGCTATTTCTTTCCCCTGTTATTATAGACATAACAAAACGAATTAGCTTTCCCTCAAAATTAGCTTCACTTATGCAATCAAATTCAGCAATAGCAGCAGCTATTTTGTGTGGTTGTGGGATTTTTATATGGCTTGTATCGTTTGTGATTTCAAAAAAGATTTTTGTGAAGAAAGATTTGATTTAGAAAAAGTTTGATTAGCAAAGCCCGCCGAGCCAGTCAACGGTCAAGATGAACGGCGCATACGCGCCGCCGTTGACAGCCCCGCCCGCCTTTGCTGGTAGGCAGACAAGGGGCGACAGCAAGGGGTGCTGCCGCCCCGCACTATTATCAGAGAGGGGGAATTTCCATGACCGAAGATGAAGCCTACAAAGTCCATATCCAGTACACCTTTAACGCCTTTTGCAAGATTGTCATTCGTCACGCAGCCATAGATAAAATTTTGAAGCTGCGCCGGAGGTGGGAACGGGAAGTTTCCCTTGACTATCTGATGAATGAGAAGTTTGTCCAGCTTGCCGAGCCGGAGCAGCTTGAAGAATATCTTTTTACCGCCTGCGGCCAGACCGCCGTTCTGTACCATGCGGAACTTGCCGCCGCCCTTGCCCGTTTGCCGGAGCAGGCACAGGAAGAAATTTTCCGTTACTATTTCCTGCGCCAGCCGCAGCGAGTGATCGGCGTACATATCGGCCGGACACGCAGCACAGCGGGGCGGCATATCCAGCTTACCTTGCAGCGGTTACGGCGGCTCATGGAGGGAAACCGCTATGAGTAAACTTCTCCCCTATGAAGCAATCGTCAAGGCGCATGAGGGCGACCCGGACGCAATAAACACCGTCCGTTCCCATTACGCCGGATATATCCGGTATTTTTCTAAAATGAACGGTCAAGTAAATGCCGAGGTTGAGGAATATGTGAAGCAGCAGCTAATTGCCGCACTATTCAAGTTTCGCTTTGACCGATAAGCTGAAAAACTGAATACCAGCCGCCCACCGGCGGCCAGCGAAAGCAGTAAGTCTGAAAAAGATTTGCTGCTTTTTTTGTTGTCCGTTTGGCATTTTTGAAATTTGTCCGTATTAAGAAGCAAAGAGAAAATTTCCAGTATTTCCGTCATTTTTGCCTTTGCTGGTGTTGTAGGGAGTGAAAGGAAAAATTTTCTGCTCCGCCGGTTGCCAAAATCCTGTTTCCCGGATTACTAAGGCAAAAGAAAATTTGAAAAAATCCCCGGACAGCGGGTAGCTGGCGGCCTTTCAAATGTATCTTTGACGAAAGAAAAAAGGCCGCGCACAGCGGGCTGAAAGCCCCGCCCCGTTCGCTCTATGTACGGAAAAACCCAAACAGGGGCAGTCTGCGGCAGTCTTAGAGCAAGTTTCTACCACGGT
>NZ_DCJO01000037.1:0-21944 GCF_002320075.1 Intestinimonas sp. UBA1698
TCAAGAAGATGTATCCCGAACGAACCTTGACCTTTCCTCGGACGGACCGCACCGCGCCGGGGCATCAGGCGTCGGTCTCCTACATAGCTGTCCTGACCTTTTGATTATGCTGTTTCAATGCTTCTCTCGGGATGCCTTTCCTTACCGTTTCGGCCCCATTTTGACATATCCTTCTCGCCTTACCCTATCTTTTTTCGATTAATTTAATCAAAAATTGCAGGTGCAGGTGTTTAACTTGCACCTGCAACTTTCGAAAACTTTTTGTTTTCCGTCTGTTCTGTGGTATACGCCTCTGGACCTTCTGAAAAAAGTCTGCTACAATATCATTGCACCGATTGATTTATTAAAAACAATCGCTTTTATTGGAAAGGCAGGTAAGACCTATGGCGGGAAAGATCTCCCATGCCTTCCGCCCCGATATCCGGGTCCGCCTGATCGACGCGCGCCCTTTCTTTGGACCCGGGACCTCAGCCCTGCTGCGGGCCATCCAGGAGTGCGGCTCGGTGCTGGGGGCCTGTGAAAGACTGGAGCTGTCCTACTCCAAGGGCCGTGCTATCCTCCACTCCGCCGAGCAGGAGCTGGGTTTTCCCCTGGTGCGCCGCACCAAAGGCGGCGTGGGGGGCGGCAGCGCCAGCCTGACCGAGGCAGGCGTCCGGCTGCTAGACAGCTTCGAGCAGTATCAGGCCGATGTGCGCCGCTATGCCCAAGAGCACTTCGACACCCTGCGTACCCAGTTGGAGCATCCGGAATGAGAAAGCTCTATCTGATCCGCCACGGACAGTGCCGGAACGGGGCCCACCGCTGCATCGGCGGCACCGATCTTCCGCTGGACGAGGTGGGGCTGTGCCAAGCTGAGCGTCTGCGGCAGTGGGCACGGTCCAAACCGCTGACCGCAGTGTACACCAGCCCGCTCTCCCGCTGCCGGGAGACCGCCCGCATCCTGTCTGACGGCCGGCTGCCCGTCCACACGGCGGACGGACTGCGGGAGATGGACGGGGGCGTGTGGGAGGGACTGCTCTACGCCGACATCCGGGTCCGCTGGCCGGAGGCCTACGCCGCCAGAGGCGCCCACCTGGGCGCCGTTCCTCCCCCGGGAGGAGAGAGCTTTTCGGCCGCAGGTGCCCGGCTGGGCGGCTGCATCCGAGGCATCCTGGCCCGAACGGAGGGGGATATCGCCTTGATCAGCCACGCAGGCGCCGGGCGGGGCTGGCTGGCCCCCCTGCTGGGGCTGGACCTAGACGACGTGCTGTCCATCCGGCAGCCCTGGGGTGGCATCTCGGAGCTCACTTGGAGCCGCGGCCGTTTCACTGTGGACTGTCTGGGCCTCCAGCCCGACCCCGTCCCCCCGCCCTTCCTGCTGAAAGCCCTGCTGGACCGCCAGGAGGCGCCGCCTGCCGTGCGGACCCACGGGGAGGCCGTGGCCCGGACGGCTCTGGCCCTGGCCGATCCGATCCCAGAGCCGCCAGTGGACCGGCCCCTGCTGGAGGCCGCCTGCCGGCTCCACGACATTGCCAAGGGCTCGCCCGACCACGCCCGGCGCGGGGCCCGGCTGCTGGACGAAGCCGGCTATCCCGCCGTGGCCGCGCTGATCGCCGTCCACCACGACCTGCCGCCGTCGGCCGGGTTGGAGGCCCGGCTGCTGTATCTGGCGGACAAGCTGGTCCAGGGCTCGGAGCCCACCTGCCTGGAGGCTCGCTTTGCCGCTTCCCGAAAAAAATGTGAGACGCCGTCCGCTCGCGCCGCCTGGGAGCGGCGCTACCGAGCCGCCCGGGACATCCTGGACGAATACCAACTAAACTGGGGGCAAACGCAATGAAGCTGCTGAAGACGGAAGAGGCCGTGGGACAGGTGCTGTGCCACGATATCACCCAGATCATCCGGGGCGTCACCAAGGACGCCGTATTCCGCAAGGGCCACATCATCACGCCGGAGGACGTCCCCGTCCTGCTCAGCGTGGGCAAGGAGCACGTCTATATCTGGGAAAAGAATGAGAACATGCTCCACGAGAACGACGCGGCGGAAATCTTGCGCTCCCTGTGCCAGGGCCCCAACATGCATGCCACCGCCCCCAAGGAGGGGAAGATCGAGCTGGTGGCAGATGAGGATGGCCTGCTGCTGGCGGATGTGGAGCGGCTCCGGGCGGTGAACCGCCTGGGCGAGATGATGATTGCCACCCGCAGCTCCGGCTTTCCGGTGAAGCGGGGGGACAAGCTGTGCGGCACCCGGGTCATCCCTCTGGTCATTGAGAAGGAAAAGATGGAGGCAGCCCGGCAGGCGGCGGGGGACGGACCTCTGCTGCGGCTGCTCCCCTTCCGCCCCCGGCGGTACGGTCTGATCATCACCGGAAGCGAGGTGTACCACGGCCGCATTGAGGACACCTTTTCCCCCGTCATCCAGGAAAAGCTGGCGGAATACGGCTGTGAATCGGGCTGGCACGAGGTCCTGGATGACGACCACGTCCAGATCACCGCCGCCGTCAACCGGATGCTGGCCGCGGGGGCGGAGCTGGTGCTGTGCACCGGCGGCATGAGCGTGGACCCGGACGACCGCACTCCCCTGGCCATCAAAAACACCGGGGCGAAGATCGTCAGCTACGGCGCGCCGGTGCTGCCCGGGGCCATGTTTCTGCTGGCTTACACCGCCGACGGCCGCCCCATCTGCGGTCTGCCCGGCTGCGTCATGTACGCCAAGCGGACCATTTTCGACCTGGTGCTGCCCTTCCTGCTGGCCGACGTCCCGGTGACGGCGGAGCACCTGGCGGGGCTGGGGCACGGGGGCCTGTGCCTCAACTGCCCGGAGTGCCGCTTCCCCAACTGCATGTTCGGAAAGGGCGTGTGAGCTATGGCCTTTACCCATATGGACGAAAACGGCAACGCCGTCATGGTGGACGTCAGCGAAAAGGCCGTCACCCAGCGCACTGCCGTGGCCCGGGGGGCCGTCTCCATGAGCCCCGGCTGCTTTGCCATGGTGCGGGACGGCCGGGCCAAAAAGGGCGACGTGCTGGCAGTGGCCCAGGTGGCCGGCATCATGGCGGCCAAGCGGACGGCCGAGCTCATCCCCCTGTGCCATGTGCTGGCTCTGAACAAGACGGCCGTGGAGTTCACCCTCCGCCCGGAGCGCAGCGAGATCGAGGCGGTGTGCACCGTCCGGTGCGACGGCCGGACCGGGGTGGAGATGGAGGCCCTCACCGGGGTCAGCGTGGCGCTGCTGACCATATACGACATGTGTAAGGCGGAGGACCGGGCCATGTGTATCCGGGAGATTCACCTGGTGGAAAAACAGGGCGGCAAAAGCGGCCATTTTATTTATGGACAGGGAGAGGACCACCATGACGGACCAGTGGGGACGGACCATTGACTATCTGCGGGTATCGGTGACGGACCGGTGTAACCTGCGCTGCCGGTACTGCATGCCCCGCGGGGTGGAGCTGTGCTCTCACAGCGACACCCTCCGCTATGAGGAGCTGCTGCGGGTCTGTGCGGCGGCGGTGGCTCTGGGCGTCACCCGGTTTAAGATCACCGGGGGCGAACCGCTGGTCCGCCGGGACTGCGCCGCCTTTCTGGCTCGGCTGAAGGCCCTGCCCGGTGTGGAGCAGGTCACCCTGACCACCAACGCACTGTTGCTGTCCCAGTGCCTGGACGAGCTGGCCGGGGCGGGCGTGGATGGGATCAACATCAGCCTGGATACCCTGGACCCGGAGCGCTACCGCCGGATCACCGGCTTTGACGGTGGGGCGGTGGAGCAGGTCCTGACCGCGCTGGACGACTGCGTGCGCCGGGGCATTCGGACCAAGATCAACGCCGTGCTGCTGCCCGAGACCCGGGACGAGCCGCCGCGGCTGGCCGCGCTGGCCGCCGGGCGGCCGGTGGACGTGCGCTTCATCGAGCTCATGCCCATCGGAGAGGGCCGCGGCCTGGAGGGCGTGTCCCCGGACGAGGCCCTTGCCCGGCTGCGGGCGGTCTGGCCGGATCTGCACCCCACGGACGAGCGCCGGGGCAACGGCCCCGCTCAATACTATGCCGCCGCCGCCCTAGAGGGGCGCATCGGCCTCATCGGCGCGGTGAGCCACGCCTTCTGCGCCGCCTGCAACCGGGTCCGCCTCACCAGCACCGGGGTGCTGAAGCCCTGCCTGTGCTACGAGGAGGGGACCGATCTGCGCTCCCTTCTGCGGGGTGGCTGTACCGACGAGGCGCTGGCCCGTGCCATGGCCGGGGCCATCCGGGGCAAGCCTCCGGCCCACTGCTTCGCCCGGGAGGAGGGCGTCACCGAGCGCCGCGCCATGTTCCAGATAGGAGGATAAACCATGGGAAAGGTTCGAGCCGTCTGCGTCAGCGACGTACGCGGCGTACAGAAGAAGAACGTGGAGCGCGCCTGGTTCGCCACAGAGCACGGCATCCAGGGGGACGCCCACGCCGGGAACTGGCACCGGCAGGTCTCCCTGCTCAGCCAGGAGAGGATCGACGCCTTCAACCAGCGGGGCGCCGGAGTGGTCCCCGGCGCATTTGGCGAGAATCTGGTGGTGGAGGGTATCGACTTCCGCGCCCTGCCGGTGGGCACTCTGCTGCGGTGCGGCGACGTGCTGCTGGAGATGACCCAGATCGGCAAGGAGTGCCACAGCCACTGTGAGATCTATCAAAAGATGGGAGACTGCATCATGCCTCGGGAAGGGGTATTCGCCCGGGTGCTGGAGCCCGGCTCCATCGCCGTGGGGGATGAGATGACCCTCCAGCCCCGCACCGCCCCCCGTCCCTGGCAGGCGGCGGTCATCACCCTGTCGGACAAGGGCGCCCGGGGAGAGCGGGAGGACCGGAGCGGCCCCGTCATCGCCCAGCGCCTGAAGGACAACGGCTATGAGGTCGTGGAGCTGCTCCTGCTCCCCGACGAGGCCACTCCTCTGAAAAACCAGCTCATCCGGCTGTGCGACCAGCGGCAGCTCGATCTGATCCTCACCACCGGGGGCACCGGCTTCGCCCCCCGGGACATCACCCCGGAGGCCACCCTGGCAGTGGCCCACCGGAACGCTCCGGGCATCGCCGAGGCCATCCGCTCCGCCTCCCTGTCCATCACTCCCCGGGCCATGCTGTCCCGGGCGGTGTCGGTCATCCGGGGCAAGACCCTGATCGTCAACCTGCCCGGCAGCCCCAAGGCCTGCATGGAGAGCATGGACGTGTTCCTGGACACCCTGCCCCACGCCCTGGACCTGCTGCGCGGCCGCGTTCAGGACTGTGCCCGCCCGTAACGGGACTCCCTTCGGTCGAAGCGTGTAAATCCACGTTTTGATAGCGGCGCGGCGCCCCTGTGCCGCCGCGCCGCCATCCCATTTTGCGAACAGCAAAAGAAGGAGAATGCAACATGAAACGACTTGGCACCCTACTCCTGGTACTGTCTCTGACCCTGGGCCTAGCCGCCTGCGGCGGCACCGCCTCTTCCCCCAGTCCCTCGGCTGCGCCCACGCCCACCGCTCCCGCGCAATCCCAGCCCGCCGAAGCGGTGGAGCTCATCGTCTTTGCCGCCGCCTCCATGACCGAGACCCTGAATCAGATCGCCGCGCTCTACGCCGACGTGGCCCCCAATGTGAAGCTCACCTTTAACTTTGACTCCTCCGGCACCCTCAAGACCCAGATCGAGGAGGGGGCCGACTGCGACCTCTTCCTCTCCGCCGGACAGAAGCAGATGAACCAGCTTGATGTCACCGCCGACCCCGCCGTCAATGACAAGGGCCTGGACTTCGTGCTGCAGGGCAGCCGGGTAGACCTGCTGGAAAACCGGGTGACCCTCTGCGTGCCCGAGGGCAACCCCGCCGGGATCGAGAGCTATGACGACATGGCCCAGGCCCTGAAGGACGGCGCCATCCTGCTGGCCATGGGCAACTCCGACGTGCCCGTGGGCCAGTACACCCAAAAGATCCTAGCCTACTACGACCTGGACGAGACCGCTTTGGCCGGCGCCGGCGCCATCACCTACTGCACCAACGTCAAGGAGGTCACCACCCAGGTCTCCGAGGGCAGCGTGGACTGCGGCGTCATCTACTGCACCGACGCCTTCTCCGCCGGCCTGACCCCGGTGGCCTACGCCACTGCCGAGATGTGCGGCCAGGTCATCTACCCCGCCGCCGTCCTCAGCGTCAGCCAACATCCCACCGAGGCTCAGGCCTTCCTGGATTACCTCTCCACCCCCGAGGCCATGGCCGTGTTCGAGGCCGTGGGCTTCGCCGCCGCCTGATGCGAGCCATGGACTGGTATCCCCTGTGGAACTCGCTGCGCATCGCCGGTATCAGTTGCGTGCTGGTGTTCTTTCTGGGCATCCTGATCGCCTACTACGCCGCCCGCCTGCCCCGTGGAATCAAGGGTCTGCTGGATGTGGCGCTGACCCTGCCCATGGTGCTGCCCCCCACGGTCTGCGGCTACTTTCTGCTGCTGCTCTTCGGCAACCGGCGGCCCCTGGGCCTGTTTCTGGCCCGGTTCGGCATCAAGTTCGTCATGACCTGGTACGGCGGCGTACTGGCCGCGGCGGTGGTGGCCTTTCCCCTGATGTACCGCACCGCCCGGGGCGCTTTCGAGAGCTTTGACGAGACCCTGGCTTACTCCGGCCAAACCCTGGGGCTGTCCAACTCCTACATCTTCTGGCGCATCCGGATGCCCGCCTGCCGCCAGGGCATCCTGGCCGGTACCGTGCTGGCCTTTGCCCGGGCCCTGGGCGAGTATGGCGCCACCAGCATGCTCATCGGCTATACCCCCGGCAAGACGGCCACCATCTCCACCACGGTCTACCAGCTCTGGCGCACCAACGACGAGGCCGGGGCCTTCACCTGGGTGATGGTCAATCTGGCCATCTCGGCGGCGGTGCTGCTGGTGGTCAATCGGATGGAAAAGCGCAGCGGAACGGGGGTGCGCCGGTGAGCCTTCTGGTGGACATAGAAAAAGACCTGGGAGGCTTCTTCCTCCAGGTCCGGTTCGAATCCGAGGGCGGCGTGCTGGGCCTGCTGGGCCCCTCGGGCAGCGGCAAGAGCATGACCCTCAAGTGCATCGCCGGGATCGAGCGGCCCGACCGGGGGCGCATCGTCCTGGACGGTGAGACTCTGTTCGACAGCGAAAAGCGCATCGACCTGCCTCCTCAGAGGCGTCGGGTGGGCTACCTGTTTCAGAGCTACGCCCTGTTTCCCAATATGACGGTGGCGCAGAATATCCTGTGCGGCCTGTGCCGGGAGCCGGACCGGGACAAAAAGAAGGCTCTGCTCCAGGACGCGGTGGCCATGATGCGGCTGGGGGGGCTGGAGCGGCTTCGGCCCGCCCAGCTCTCCGGCGGGCAGGCGCAGCGGGCGGCCCTGGCCCGCATTCTGGTCAGCCGTCCCAACCTGCTGATGCTGGACGAGCCCTTCTCCGCCCTGGACAGCCATCTGCGCGACCAGCTCCAGCTCCAGACGAAGGCGCTGCTGGCCCAGTTCGGCAAGCCGGTGCTTCTGGTCACCCACAGCCGGGACGAGGCCTACCGCCTGTGCGGTCAGATCGCCGTGGTGGATCAGGGCCGCTTCCTGGCCTTAAAGGAGACCAAGGCCCTCTTTGCCGACCCGGGCAGTGTCCAGGCCGCCCGGCTTACCGGCTGCAAAAACATTGCGGAGGCACGGAAAACCGGGGATTATGAGCTGGAGGTCCCCGCCTGGGGGGTGCGGCTGCGCACCGCTCAGCCGGTGGCCGACGGAGTCCGCGCCGTGGGCATCCGGGCCCACTACTTCAACTCCAGGGCCACACAGAACCGCTACCCCGTCCGCTTTACCGGCGAGATGGAGGAGCCCTTCGAGGTCATCCTCCAGTTCCGGTATGCGGGGCAGGACCCCGCCGCCCCCGACCTGTGGTGGCGCATCCCCAAGGGCCGCCGGCCTCAGGCCCTGCCGGAGGCATTCGGCGTGGCTCCCGCCAACGTCCTGCCCCTTTACGACTGAGGGCCGGAGTTATTTTGTGAGAAGAGAGGTGAGGGCCGTGGAACGGCTGGGCGCTGTCATCCTGGCGGCGGGCCTGTCCTCCCGCATGGGGGAGTTCAAGCCCCTGTTGCCCATCGGCGGCGTGAGCATGATCCGCCGGGTCGTGGACCTGATGCGGGGTGCCGGCGCCGAGACCGTGGTGGTGACCGGCTACCGGCACGAAGCGCTGGAGGCCCATCTGGTGGGCTGCGGCATACGCTTCGTCCACAACCCGGATTACCGGCATACCCAGATGCTGGACTCCCTGCGGCTGGGCCTGGGGGCCCTGTCCGCCGGCTGCGGCCGGTTTCTGCTCTCTCCGGCGGACGTGCCTCTGGTGCGGCCTCGGACTGTCCGGGCTCTGCTGGCGCTGGATGCCCCCTTTGTGCGCCCCTTATACCGGGGCGAGCCGGGGCACCCGGTGGTATTTCGCGCCGGCCTCCTTCCCCTCATCCGCTCCTACAGCGGCTCCGGGGGGCTGGGTGGCCTGGTGGAGACCTGCGGCGTACCCGTCCGAGAGCTGGAGGTCGATGACCTGGGGGTCTGCATGGACGGCGACACCCGGGAGCAGTATAACGCCCTGCTGCGGGCTTATCAGGCCATCCAGGACGGGAGGTGCGGCGCATGAAGCAGCGTCTGGTGATTCTGGGCGCGGGTCAGATGGGTCGCGCAGCCGAGGCCCTGCTGGACTGGAATGCATTCTGTCTGTGCGCCTTCGGCGACAATTTCTCCGGCGCCTGGGACCCCGCAGCCCGTCCGCCCGTTCTGCCCGTGAAGGAGGCCCTGTCCGCCGCCCCCGACCTGGTGCTGCTGGGAGTGCTGGATGAGGAGCGAAGCGGTCAGTTGGAGCGGCAGGCCCGCTCGCTGGGCTACCGAGGCGCGTTCCTGCGCCTGAGGGACCTCTATCGCTGTTTTGACATGCGGGGCGCCGTCCTGCGGCGCATGGTCGAACGGCTCCGGGCCGTCCCCGGCGACATGGCCGAGCTGGGGGTCTACCGGGGTGACTTCGCCTGGCAGTTCAACGTCCTGTTCCCCGACCGCAGGCTGTATCTTTTTGATACCTTCCAGGGCTTCGACCCGCGGGATGTGCGGCAGAAGCCCGTCGGGGGCGGCTGCGACCGGCGTCAGGACTTCTCCGACACCAGCGTGGAGGCCGTCCTGGCCCGCCTGCCCCACCCGGAGCAGGCCGTGGTGCGGCGGGGCTGGTTTCCCGATACCGCCCGCGGACTGGAGGCCGTCTTCGCCCTGGTCAGCCTGGACGCCGACCTCTATGCCCCCACCCTGGCGGGGCTGGAGTTCTTCTACCCCCGTCTGAGCCCCGGCGGCGCGATTTTCCTTCACGATTACAACAGCAGGCAGTTTGACGGCGTGAAGGAGGCCGTCCTCGCCTATGAACGGGACCACGGCCCCCTGCCGCTGGTCCCCCTCAGTGACCTGCACGGCACAGCCGTGCTCATCCGGCCTTGAAAGGAGCCTGATCGCCCATGAGAAACTTATTTGCCGCCCTGCGCGACGCCCTGGCCAGCGGCCAGGACGCAGTGCTGGTCACCGTGGTGGCCAGCAGTGGCTCCACCCCACGGGGAGCCGGGGCGCGGATGGTCGTCACCGGACAGGGCCGCCTGTGTGGCACCATCGGCGGCGGCGCGGTGGAATACCGCAGTCAGCAGGTGGCCCAGGAGCTCCTCCGGACGGGCGGCGCCCACCTTGAGCACTTCCGGCTGCATGAAAACCAGGTCCAGGATCTGGGCATGATCTGCGGCGGCGCAGTGGACGTGTACTTCCGCCACATTCCGGCCTGGGATGCGGATACGCTGGCGCTGGTCGGACACATGGAATCCCTCTACCGCGCCGGGGAGCCCGCCTGGCTGATCTGTGAGATCACCGGCGGGTGCGGCGGGGCCATGGGGATCTACGGCGGGAAGAGCGGCGTCTTCGGCCTCTCCCTCCCCTCAGCCCTCACCGGCGCTTTGGGCGGCAAGCCCTGCCAGCTCACCGACGGCGGCCGGACCTACTACTGCGAGCCCCTCTTCCGGGCGGGCCGGGTGTATGTCTTCGGCGGCGGCCACGTCTCCCAGGCCCTGGTGCCCGCCCTGACTGCGGTGGACTTCCGCTGCGTGGTGCTGGAGGACCGGCCGGAGTTCTGCCGCCCGGAGCTCTTCCCCGGCGTGGAGGAGACCCGGCTGGTGGACAACGCCCGGCTGGCCGACTTCGTCACCGTGGAGGAGCGTGATTATGTAGTGGTCATGACCCGGGGCCACAAGGACGACCAGGCGGTCCAGGCCCAGATGCTGCGCACCCCCGCCCACTATATCGGCGTCATCGGCAGCCGCCGCAAGACTGCCGGGGTCTTTGCCCGCCTGCGGGAGGAGGGCTTCACCGATGCCGACCTGGCGCGCATCACCACCCCCATCGGCCTGGATATCAAGGCCGAGACCCCGGCGGAGATCGCGGTGAGTATCGCCGCCCAGCTCATCCAGGTCCGGGCCGAACGCGCCGGGCACTGAGACGCCCCCCCCTTCCGGGGGTCTGTATGGACGCACCCCGCCCGGGGAAGAATACGAGGGGCCGCACGCGGTGTGGCCCCTCGTATTCTTCTTTTTTAGGGGGCGATCCCATGACCGATGCACAGGCCCGGGCCCAGGCCGCCCGGCAGCAATGGCTGCTCTACTACAACCGCACCCTGCTGGAACAGGGTCTCATCAGCCGGCGGGCCCATGACCGGATGCTTCTGAAGATCCGGGGCCGCTTCGCCGCTCCGCCGGGCCGGGAGCCCTAGGAGCAGAACCGGTGTTTCCCGATGATCTTGATGAGGGGCCTGGACCAGATCCAGGCGCTGGTGGCGGTGTTGGGATTGAAATAATAGATGGCGCCGCCGCTGGGGTCGGCCCCGTTCATGGCGTCCCGGGCGGCCCGGACGGCTGAGTCGGCCACCGGCTGATCGAACTGCCCGTCCAGCATGCAGCTAAAGGCCCCCGGCTGATAGACCACCCCGGCGATGGTGTTGGGGAAGGAGGGGTGCCCCACCCGGTTGAGGATGACCGCACCTACCGCCACCTGGCCGCTGTAGGGCTCGCCCCGGGCCTCGGCGGAGATGACCCGGGCCAGCAGATCCACGCTGCCGCTCTGGGCGGCGGAGCCGCCGGAGGGGGCGCTGTCCTGCATTCCCAGGGCCGCCAGGGTGGCGGAGCCCACGACGCCGTCCGCCGCCAGGCCGTTTTTCCGCTGGAAATCCTTGACGGCCGCGGCGGTCTTGGAGCCGTAGATGCCGTCCACCGGGCCGTCGAAATAGCCCCAGCGCACCAGCTTTTGCTGGATCGTGCGCACGGCCTCGCCCGATGAGCCCTGCCGGTAGGTGGCCGCCTGGGCGCTCTGGGCCAGGGTAATGATCAGGATGTTCAGGGCAAAGATCAGCGCCAGGGCCAGCAGGAGCTGTTTTCGGTGTTTCTGCATGGGGTCGCCGCCTCCTTGAAAATGTTCAAGGCTAGTTTACGACGGCGCCGTCTTTCCTATGCAAGGCGAATAATGGCAGGGAAAAAGGGCCATACTGGTAACCGAAACATGGATCGGAGAGGATGTGTTGCGGCATGGTAAAGGGTGTGACCCGGCAGGTCATCGTGGTCAAGTCCCCGGACCCGAAGCTGTTCGAACAGGCGATTTTCATCATGCGGGAGGACGCCTTCGTGGAGGGCGTCTCCGCCGACCAGGTCATTCAGGAGGCCCAGCAGGTGGCCAAGAGCTACGTCAAGCAAAACTCCCGGTGGGGCCGCCTGTCCCGGGCCATCCCGGCGCCGGCCTACACGGCGGTGGGGGCTCTGGCGGCCACCGCCCTGTGGAGTCTGGCCATGCTTCTGTAAAAAACGAGCCTCCCGGCGCGCCGGGAGGCTCGTTTTCTTTCCTTACAGCTCTTTGACCTTTTCCTTGAGGAAGCCCCGCAGCCACTCCCCCGTCTCCGGATGGGCCAGAGAGAAGTCCACCGTGGCCTCCAAAAAGCCCTTCAGGTTGCCGGTGTCGTACCGCTTGCCCTCAAAGTCCACGGCCACCATCTTGTCCCGGCGGCACAGCGCCTTCAGCCCGTCGGTGAGCTGGATCTCCCCGCCGTAGCCCGGCTCCAAGTCCTCCAGGATATTGAAGATACCGGGCCTCAGCACATAGCGCCCCAGGATGGCGTAGTGGGAGAAGATCTGTTCGGGCCGGGGCTTTTCCACCATGTCGGAGACGGCAAAGACCCGCTCCTCCAGCGGACTGATCTGGACGGAGGAGTACTTGGCGATGGCGTCGGTGGACACCTGCTGCACCCCCACGCAGGAGGCGTCATACTTCTCCGCGGCGGCGATGAGCTGGCCGATAACGGGAGTCCGGGCCCGCATAATGTCGTCGCCCAGCAGCACGGCAAAGGGTTCGTCCCCCACGAAGCGCTTGGCCCGCCAGATGGCATGGCCCAGGCCCTTCGTCTCCTTTTGCCGGACATAGAAGATGTTGGCCAGGTCGGCGGCCCGGCGGACCTCCTCCAGCTCCCGCTCCTTGCCGGCCCGCTCCAGGCGCTCCTCCAGCTCGGGGTAGTAGTCGAAGTAGTCGTCCATAGCGGACTTGGCCCGGTTGGTCACCACCAGGATATCCTCGATGCCGGCGTCTACCGCCTCCTCGATGATATACTGGATGACCGGCTTGTCCACCAGGGGGAGCATCTCCTTGGGAACCGTCTTGGTGGCGGGCAGCATCCGGGTCCCCAGCCCGGCGGCGGGGATAACGGCCTTGCGAACTTTCATGGGGACAGCCTCCTGATCGTGAAAAATTATGCCGTTTCCTTCGGAGCAATCATGGGCTTGAAATAGTCCACCCGGGGCAGCAGCTTCAGCAGCAGCATCCCCAGCACATAGCAGGCGCCCAGCTCTCCGACACCCACCGTCAGGCCGTTGTAGAGCCAGGCGGCAGGGAGGGCGGCGGTAAAGCCGGTCTGGGCAAAGGCGATGGTGAAGCCCACCAGCACCGTGTTGCACACCACGGGGGGCAGGGGGGCCAGCCAGCGGCGCTTCACCCGGCTGGTCCACACGGCGGCGATAAGGGTGGCCAGGGAGCCCACCACGATGTCCAGCGGTCCATAAGGGCTGAGCAGATTGGCCGCCAGGCAGCCCACGAAGAGCCCCGGCGCCGTGGCCGGGAACAGAAAGGGCAGCACGCACAGCGCCTCGGAAAAGCGGAGCTGGATGGGTCCATAGGTCAGGCCGAAGACGTTGCCAAAATAGCTCATTACGGCGTAGAGGGCGGCCACCATGGCCGCCAGGGTCAGATCCTTGGTCGTAAACTTGCGCATGACAAAATAACCTCCATTTTTTGTTTAGAGTACGCGCGCCAACGCACAGCGGCACAGGTTCCTTTCCCCGGGAGTAGGACGCTCAGGCTCCCGGACGGCTCACTCTGTGCCGGTTGGACTGGTTGGGGAAACCGGTCGGAGGTATTGTATCATCTTTTTTCTGAAAAGTAAAGCCGGCGGCCTTGCCGCCTTTCCTCAACATCAATCTTGACAAATTGCGGTCAAACGATTAGTATGTTAGGAACCTAACATTGTGGAGGTGATTCCCATCGACCGACAAAATTCCATCAGCTTTACCATCCGTGGACTATCCAATCTGCTGCGGCGTAAGATGATGGAGGTGGCCCCGCCCCCGGAGGACCGGCACGGGACCACGGAGACGGAGGGGCAGATCATGGGCTTTCTCTGCGACCATCCGGATCGGGCGCTGTACCAGCGGGATGTGGAGGAGGCCTTCTGCATCCGCCGCTCCACGGCCTGCCGGTTTCTCCAGAACCTGGAGCGGGACGGGATGCTGGCGCGGCGGAGCGTGCCCCAGGACGCCCGGCTGAAGAAGCTGGTCCCCACCGCCAAGGCGCTGGCGCTCCATGCGGAGATCGAGTCTAAGGCCCGGATGATTGAGGACCTGATGACCCGTGACCTGACCCAGGAGGAGATCGCCCAGTTTCTCGCCATCGCCTGGAAAATACAGCGAAACCTCCGCCAGTGAGCCGCCGGGATGGTCTACACCCGGCTCACCGGCGACGTGCGGTTCTTCGACGTGGACTTCGAGTACGAGGAGGGCAAGCCCATCCTCCACGACGTCATCTTCTACGCCAAGCCCGGGCAGAAGCTGGCCTTCGTGGGGGCCACCGGCGCGGGCAAGACCACCATCACCAACCTCATCAACCGCTTTTACGACATTGCCGGCGGCAAGATCCGCTACGACGGCATCAACAGGGCCGCCGGACAGATTGTCCGGCGGCCCTTCTGCATATGCTTCCTCAGTCAGTCCGCGGGTACCAGTTCCACGGTGTAGCCCAGCTCGCGCAGGCCGGAGACGATACCGCCCGGGTCCACCATGTGGCCCGCGCCCACGGCCAGGAAGAAGGTATTCTCCCCCTCGGTCTCCAGGTACTCCGCCGCCGCGGCGATCATGCCGGGGTCCCGCTCGGTAAACAGTTTGGAATTGAGCTCGTCGTCGCTGTTGAGGATGGCCTCCTTGCCGTAGACCTCCGCCAGGGCGTTGGGGTCCCGGTCCTTCCAGGCGTCAAACATGGCGGCAATCTGCTCCTGCTGGGCCTGGGCCAGCGCCTGGGCCTCCTCGCTGGCCGTCTCGCCGTTGAGCATCCCCTCGTACCCGGCCAGGCTGGCGTCCAGATAGGCCTCCTGATACTCGGCGGACAGGCTGTCGAAGATGCCGCCCTGGAAGGCGTAGGTCTCCACCGAGTCGATGGTCTTGCCCGCGTTCACCGCGTAGGCGTTGATATACATATCAATGGCCATGGCGTTGGTGCCGGTGGTGTCGTCCTGGAGGCTCAGGACGCCGAAGGTGGAGGCCAGGGCCCAGGGCTTATATGCGTCAAGGCCGTTGGGCTCCATGCCCAGGCTCTCCGCCGCCGCCTGTACCCGCGCGTACAGCTCGGGGCTGATGTGGTCGGCCAGGGTGGTGCCGTCGGAGTATACCTGGAGCTGGGCCAGCAGGGCCATGCCCTCCTGGTCGTTGAGATCCAGCTCGAAGCTCACCACCTGGGAGGCGTCCAGGGCGTCCCGCACCGACTTGTGCAGGGGATAGACGTTGCTGCGGTCCATATGGATGGTGCCCAACAGATAGAGGGTGTTGTCTCCGTTGACGGCCTTCCACAGCAGTCCCTTGGAGCCGGCGCCGTTGGCGTCATAGAGGGCGAGGATCAGCCGGTCGGCCATGACCATGGCCTCCTGATAGGTACAGGTGCGCTCCAGGGCCAGGTCGGCTCCGGTGCCCTTCACTACGCCCAGGCCGGACAGGAAGGGGACGGGGCCCTCCTCCACACCGGGAAACGCATAGGCCGCCGCCTCTTGGTACAGGGCGTTGAGCACCCCGCCCCGGGTGGTGTCGATCACCACCGGCGTCCCGCTCTCCCCGGCCGCCCGGGCGGGCAGACCCAGCAGCGCCAGCTTGTCCGCCACAATGCCGGTCATATGCTCCAACTGTTCGTCCGTCACCGGGTCGAGCAGGTAGGTGGAATAGAAATCATCCAGCAGGCCCATGGCGTAGCTGTCCGCTACGGTATCGTAGGCCCAGGGGGAGATCTCCTGTATCCGGGTCTCTTCTCCCTCCGCCGCCAGAGCGGCCGGAGAGGCCAGCAGGCCCAGCACTAGCGTCAGGGCCAAAAGTCGTTTTTTCATATGCTTTCCTCCTTTTCTTGTAAAGCCATTGTATGAGCGGGCGGACGGTCTGTCAAAGGGTTGGTCCAATTTTTAAGGAAACCTTAATTTTTCCCGAAAACAGACCGCCCGCCGGGTTCCCCCGGCGGGCGGTCCAACCTCTCTCATCTCTCTTGCAGGCTTGATTACTCCTCGCCCGCCATGGCCTTGGCCTCGGCAATGGCCTTCTCCTGAGCCGCGGGGGGCGCCTCCTCGTAGCGCACGAAATGGAACACAAAGGAGCCCCGGCCCTGGGTCATGGAGCGCAGGTCGATGGCATAGCGGGTCATCTCGGCCATAGGCACCTCGGCCTCCACGATCTGGTTGCCCTCATGGTCGGGATTCATACCCATGACCCGACCCCGGCGCTTGTTCAGGTCGCCGATGATGTCGCCCATGTAGTTGTCGGGAATGGTGACCTTCAACTCGCCGATGGGCTCCAGCAGGACGGGGGATGCCTGAGGCATACCGGTCTTGTAGGCGATCTGCACGGCGGTCTTGAAGGCCATTTCGGAGGAGTCCACCGGGTGATAGGAGCCGTCGAACAGGGTGGCCTTCAGGTTGACCACCGGGTAGCCCGCCAGCACGCCCTTGGTGACGGCCTCGCGCAGGCCCTTCTCCACGGCGGGAAAATAGTTCTTGGGCACGGAGCCGCCCACGACCTCCTCGCAGAACTCCAGTTCCTCCTGCTCGCCGGGCTCGAAGCGCATCCACACGTCGCCGAACTGGCCGTGGCCGCCGGTCTGCTTCTTGTGACGGCCCTGGACCTCCACCTTTTTGCGGATTTTCTCGCGGTAGGGCACCCGGGGCTCGGTGAGCTCGGCGTCCACGCCGAAGCGGCTCTTGAGCCGGGAGAGGATGACGTCCATCTGCATGTCGCCGGTGCCGGAGACCACCATCTGGTGGGTCTCGGCGTTGTTGACCCAGTTGAAGGTCTGGTCCTCTTCGTTGAGGCGGGTCAGGCCACTGGCGATCTTATCCTCCTGGCCCTTGGTCTTGGGCAGGATGGCCACGGAATAGCAGGGCTCGGGGAAGCCGATCCCCTCCAGCTTGACCACGTTGCGGGCGTCGCAGAGGGTGTCGCCGGTCTTGACCTTGTCCATCTTGCCGATGGCGCCGATGTCGCCGCAGGAGAGCTTCTTGACCTCCTCGGTCTTTTTGCCCTTGATGAGATACAGGCGCCCCAGCTTTTCCGGATTGCCGGTGCGGGCGTTGACCATGGGCATGTCGGCTTCGATGGTGCCGGAGACCACCTTGACGTAGGAGTACTTTCCGTACTGGTCGGAGACGGTCTTCCATACGAAGGCGGCGGGCACGGCGCCGGGGGAGACGGCGAACTCCACCATCTCGCCGTGGTCGTCCTCGCCCATCTCGGCGGGGCCCTCCAGGGGATTGGGGAGCAGGTTGACGATGTTGTCCAGCAGCATCTGGGTGCCCAGGCCGGAGAGAGCGGAGCCGCAGACCACGGGGAAGATGGACAGCTCCTTGACGCCGGTGTGCAGACCCTGGATCATCTCGGCGTAGGTGAACTCCTCGCCGTTGAAGTAGCGCTCCATGAGCTCCTCGCTGGTCTCGGCCACCGACTCCACCAGGGCGGTATAGAGCTCCTCCACCACGTCCTTCTTGTTGTCGGGGATGGGGATCTCGTGGCGCTTGCCGCCCTCGATGTCGTAGGCCCGCTTGTTGAGCACGTCGATGATGCCGATCACCTTCTTGTTCTCGTCCCAGATGGGGGCGACCACGGGAGCCACGTTCTTGCCGAAGCGGTCCCGCAGGGTCTCGAAGGCGGAGTTGTAGTCGGAGTTCTCCTCGTCGGTCTTGGAGATATAGAGGATGCGGGGCAGCTTGCGGGCCTCGCAGTATTTCCACGCCTTTTCGGCGCCCACGCTCATGCCGCCCTTGGCGGAGCAGACGATGACGGCGGAGTCGGCCACCCGCAGGGCCTCCATGACCTCGCCGGAGAAGTCAAAATAGCCCGGTGTGTCCAGGATATTGATCTTGCAGCCCTTGTACTCAATGGGGGCCACCGCAGTGGACAGCGAAATCTGACGGCGAATCTCCTCGGGATCGAAATCACAGACGGTATTTCCGTCGGGCACCTTGCCCAAGCGGTCGGTCCCGCCGGTGGAATACAGCATACTCTCGGCCAGGGAAGTCTTTCCGTTTCCGCCGTGGCCCAACAGACAGACGTTACGGATGTTTTGCGCGGAATAGCTCATAGTGGTTTCCTCTCCTTACTTTTGGAAGATCGAGCGTCGCCTCTTGGAATGCGTCACTGTCTTAGTCATTATATATCAAGAATCGCCGGTTGACAACTGAAAATTTATAAAATTCCGCTACGCCGGCAAAAAACAAAAGCCCCCGGACGGCCTATGGCCGTCCGGGGGCTTTTTCCCGCTCATTCGACGGGGAGATAGCCGAGAACTTTGCCTGTCCCGCTGTCACAGACCACCCGCACGCAGTCATGGCCCGCGGGGTCGCCCAGGGTCACCACCCATTCGGACCCGTCCGGCCCGCCTGAGGTCCTGTCCTCCCAGATCACGTCCGCCAGCTCCGCCTCGTCGATGGCGTCCACTTCCGCCTGTTCCGTGTCCACCGCGTTCTTCCGGTCCAGGTCAGAAGCCGCCAGCCAAGTCCGGCTGTTGTCCACCGCCGCCTGCTCCAGGCCGTCCGCGCCGGAGCCCGCCGTCTGGCTGTACTGGACGGGCAGGTCGCCTCCCGCCGCTCCGACGCCGTTCTTCTCCAGGCCCGGCGCCTCGGCCGGCTCGGGAGCGGGGGCAGCGCTGACCGCCGCGCTCTCCGTCCCGGCCCGATCCATGGCGCCCTCCATGATGGTAAAGGGCTGCCGCTCGGCCTGTCTCTCGTCCTCGGACACATCGGCGTAGGCCGACGGACTGGCCCCCGCCGCAGCCTGAGGGGCCGCAGCGGTGGAATTACCGGACCCGCCGCCGGCAAAATAGCCCAGGCGCGCGGCCATACCGCCCCCCACCGCCACCACGGCAAAGACGGCGGCCAGCGCCGCCCAGGAGCGCCAGGTCCGGTTTTCTCTTTTTTTCGGCGGGAAGGGGACGACCTGCTCCGCCGCGATGCGGTCCATGACCGCCTGATGGAAGCCCGCGGGGACCTCCGCCTCTCCGGGCATCTCCCTCTGGAGCTGCCGGAGCTCCTTCGCCAGCGCCCGGCACTCCGCGCAGGCCGCCAGATGCGCGTCCAGCCTGCGCTGTTCCTCCGGCGTCAACGCGCCGTCCAGGGCGGCGCTGATCCACTCCAGCGCCTGATCGCAGTCACACATTGCAGGTCACCTCCTCTCGCGGCCTTTTCCGCTCGTTTGCTTCCGGGGGCCCCCTACGGTCCCTTCCCTCTTACAGACGCAATTCCGTCCAAAAGGTTCCCCTCGGATTCCAACGCTTTTCGCAGGGCCAGCCGGGCCCGGGCGATGCGGGACTTGACCGTCCCGGGCTCCAGCTCCAGCACCTGGCCGATCTCGGCATAGCTCAGGCCGCTGACCTCACGCATGACCAGCACCTGCCGGTGCTCCTCCGAGAGCCTTTGCAGCCCGTCCCGGATGGCCCGCCGCAGCTCCTGCCGCTCCAGGTGCTGCTCGGGGGTAGAGCGCTGGTCGGGCAGCTCGGCCTGCCGCTCGCACGTCTCGTCGTCCAGGGAGACCGTCATGGACAGGCTCCGCCTTCGCTTCTCCCGGCGGAGAAAGTCGATGCAGGCGTTGGAGGCCAACCGGTAGAGCCAGGTGGCAAAGGAGCTCTCCCCCTGGAACCGATGCAGCCCCCGCCAGGCGTTAAGGAAGGCCTCCTGGGCCAGTTCGGCGGCGTCCTCCGGGCTGCCGGTCATGCGGAGGGCCAGATTATAGATACGCTTTTCGTTGTCGGTAACCAACTGGCCAAAGGCGTCCGGATCGCCTCTTTTGGCCCGTTCCACCAGCTCCTGTTCGGTTGCCATCCGCGTCACCTGCCCTTCCGCGCTCCGTTTTTTACCGCAAATCCCGCTTAATGCCCTCGGTAATTCGATGGATCTCCTCCAGGGTGGACACCTGGCAGATCTGCTCTTTCCAGTAACCCGCATAGGGCACGCCCTTGAGATACCAGGCGTAGTGCTTCCGGGCCTCCAGACAGGCGATGTGCTCTCCCTTGTGGGCGGCGGAGAGCTCAAACTGCCGCACCGCCGTGTCGCACCGCTGGGCCAGGGGGGGCAGGGGGGGGACCTCCCGCCCCTCCAGAGCCGCCTTGGCCTGCTGGAACAGCCAGGGATTGCCGAAACAGCCCCGGCCCACCATGGCCAGGTCGGCCCCGGTGTACTTCAAAATGTGGACGGCGTCCGCGGCGGAGAAAATATCGCCGTTGGCGATGACCGGGATGGTCACCGCCTCCTTGACCGCCCTGATATAGTCCCAGTCGGCCCTTCCGGCGTACATCTGGGACTTGGTCCGGCCGTGGACGGCCACGGCGGCCACCCCAGCCTGCTCCATGGCCCGGGCCAGCTCCACGCAGTTGATGGAGCCCTTATCCCAGCCCAGGCGCATCTTTACGGTGACGGGCCTGCCGCCCGCCCCCCGGACCACCGCCTCAGCCACCCGGACGGCCTTGTCCGGGGTGCGCATCAGCCCCGAGCCGTCCCCGGAATTGGCCACCTTGGGCACCGGGCAGCCCATGTTGATGTCCAGGATGTCGGCGCCGGAGACCTCCCCGGCAATGGCGGCGGCCTCCTGCATACACCCCTCGTCGCTGCCGAAGAGCTGGGCGGCGGCGGGGTGCTCCCCTTCCCCCAGCTTGAGCAGAGGCAGGGACTTCTGATCCTGATAACACAGGGCCTTGGCGGACACCATCTCGGTAACGGTATAGCCCGCCCCCAGCTCCCGGCAGATGGTGCGGAAGGCTAGGTCGGTAACCCCAGCCATAGGGGCCAGGGCCAGTCTGGAATCAATGGTAACGTTGCCTATTTTCACGCTTTCCCTCACAATGTTTCAAATCTCTGCCTATGATACCACAAACCCGGATGTCCGGCAAGTGGCTCGGCCACTCTTCCAAAAAGACCCCCGCGGCCTTGCTTTATCGCAAGGCCGCGGGGCATCTCTTCCATGGCTCGAATTTTGGTGGGCCGTCAGGTGGGGGCCTGGTTGCGGCTGCACAGACACGACAGGCATTGGAAAAGGACCTCCAGATCGCCGGCCGGAATGCCCCGGAGCGCCTCATCCGCTGCCTCGCGCACTGCGGCGGCGGCTTCCGAGCCCAGGCAGCTTCCCCGGATGGTCAAATCGACCCGTCTTTGCCTGCGGTCCTTCCGAAGTAGCCGGCGGGAGACGACCCCCTTCTCCTGGAGCTGCCTCAGATAGTTGGAGACCGCCGAGCTGGTGTAGCCCAGCGCCTCCGAGAGGTTTGCGGGCGTGATTTTTTCTCGTCCCCGCAGGACCCGCAGGATGTTGTACTCGCCCGGGGTAATGCCACAGGCGGCAAGGCGCCCGGCGGCGCGCCGGGTCATAGAGCGCTGCGCCAGTTGAAGCATGTCGTATATGCTGCTCGGCGGCGGCTGGATGCCCCCGCCTTCTGCTGCGGCCCGGCGGCCGCTTTCACAAAGCGCCTGCGTCTGCATCACGCTTTCCTCCTCCCCCCTCCCCCGCTGAAAAACCAGCGCCCCCGCCGCAGACCGTTCCGCAGCAGGGGCGCTTGGCCGGGGACCGTCTCTGCCTACATGCGATAGCGCAAGATCTCACAGACCTCTTTTCTTCTGGGCGGCACGGGTGATCCGTCGGGATAGCCGCAGGCCACCAGGGCGATGATCTCCTCGTCCTCTGGAAGTTCCACCTGGCGGGATACCCCGTCCTCGTCAAAGGACGCCAGAATACAGGTGCCCAGCCCCATGGCATGGGCGGCCAGGCAGATGTTCTGGCACGCGACGCCGGTATCAAACATCTCCCAGGAGGAGCCCTTTGCCGTGGACGTGGTCCCATTCCTCTCATAGCCGGATCGCTTTTTGACAATGGACAGCACCAGCAGCAGAGGTGCATTGCCCACAATGCGGACGTTTTCCGGCGCCACCAGCGTCTCGGCGATGCGTTTGAGTTCGGCCTCGTTCTCCACGGCGGTATAGCGTACCGCCTTGCAGTTGTTCCACGACGGCGCCCAGCGGGCACAGTCGATGAGCTGCTCAATCTCGCTGCGACCCACCTTTTCAGGCTTGAATCGTCGAATACTGCGGCGGCGTCTGATGCACTCTAATACATCCATAAGGGGTCCTCTCCTGTTCTCAAGAAAAAGCTTACTTCATGACCTCGCGTGCGAT
>NZ_DCJO01000027.1:0-39653 GCF_002320075.1 Intestinimonas sp. UBA1698
CACGCCCTCCAGGCTCCGCACCCAGGGTATCCCGCTGGTTCCGTACGCGATTTGCATGGTATTCCTCCTTTAATAAGCAGTTGCATGGCTCCGTCTGCTGGCCAGGCTGGATGGCGTGGCCGAACAGAGTGAGATCGGGTCAGCCGATGCTGAACCAATAGACGCCGGCGTAAGAGAAGACGCACAGGAAGACCAGGAAGATGGCGCAGTAGACGATGGCCTTCCGAATGATGATGCCGTCGGAGCCCACGCAGCCGGTGGCCGCAGCGGCCATGGCGATGGACTGGGGCGAGATGACCTTGCCTACTGTAGCACCGGCGGCGTTGGCGGCCACCAGCCACTCCTGGCTCAGCCCCAGTGTGGAGGCGGTCTGTGCCTGCAGGGCGCTGAACAGGGTGCAGGAGGAGGTGACGCTGCCGGTGATAAAGGTACCGATGCCGCCGATGATGGGGGCGAACAGGGGATACAGAGAGCCGGTGAGGGCCACCATGCCGGTGGCGATATCGGCCACCATGCCGGCATAGCCCATGACCTTGGCGATGGCGATAATGGAGACGATGGTGATGATGGACTTAAACATCTGCTTCAGGGAGGCGCCCAACACGCCTGCCATATCGGAAATCGAGGCGCCCTGGATGAGGCCGCCGATGACGCCGGACAGGAAAATCAGCACGCCGGGGGTGTTGATCCAGGAGAAAGTATACATGGCCGTCCGCTCACCGGCGGCGTTAATGTAGATGGGCACGGCGCTCTTGATGGCGGACAGGGGGGCGTTGATGGCGGGGAACAGCTTGGAGGTGAGCAGCATGGAGACGAACATGAGGAGGAAGGGGCTCCACGCCTTGACCATATCGGCGGTGGAGAGCTGCTTCATTTTTTCACGGGCGGCGTCGGCACCGTCCATGTAGTATTCCTTATCCGTGATCTTGTTGACGGTTTTAGCCATGGCGAAGGTGGCCACCAGAGAGCCGATGGCGCCCACCAGGGTGCTCAGCTCGGGGCCGACAAAGGCGCCGATAAGATAGGCCGGAACGGCAAAGGCCAGGCCGGAAACCAGGGTGGTGGCCCACACGCCCTTGAGCTTGCCCGCCAAGCGCACCATAAAGATGGGGCAGACCACGATCAGCACGAAGAGCTGCAGAACAGCAAAGCCGCTGACGGTGGTGGCGTTGAGATTGGTCAGGCTGGCGCCGGTGATGACGGGGATGCCGATGGCGCCCAGCTCCGCTACGGGGACGTTGGATAGCAGACAGATGATGCAGGACTGGATGGGATTAAAGCCCAGGCCCACCAGGATGGCGGCGGGGATGGCCACAGAGGTGCCAAAGCCGGAGGCGCCCTCCAAGAAACCGCCAAAGCCCCAGGCGATGATGAGGACCTGGATACGGCGGTCGGCGGAGATGGCGGTCAGGGTAGTCTTGATGGTATCCATGCCGCCGGTTTTGACCGACAGGTTATAGACGAAAATAGCGGCGATGACGATGATGCCGATGGGCCAGACGGCCATGGCCACGCCCTCCAGGGCGGCGGTCAGAGCGCTGACCACGGGCATATGCCAGTGGAACAGGGCCAGCACGATGGTGATGGCCAAACCGATGGGACAGCAGATGTGGCCCGGCAGCTTCAAAACGACAAAGCCGATGATCAGCCAGGCGATGGTAATCAGTGCGATCAAATAATCAAAGCTCATGTTCCATCCTTCTTTCCAATGATTGTGGCAGGCCCGCACTGTGTTCAGCGCCACCCTTCACAGATACAGCCGGGGGATGTGGGGCGGGATAGCGGGGTGGCGGACAGATGGCTCCCCAAGCCCCCTGGACCCCGCTGTCCTTTGTCTAAAACGATCATACCTCCTTGCCTTTTCCTCAACGCGAGTATATACTATGAACATAAATAATGAAAGCCAATTTTCCTAATGTAAAAATAAGCGTAACTTATGAAATGGGGGACCGGATTGGAACGGTATTTTGCCCTGCTGAAAATTTTGGAGATCGGCAGCTTTACCAAGGCGGCCGAAGCCATGGGGTATTCCCAGTCGGCGGTGAGCCAGATGGTGCAGTCGCTGGAGTCAGAGCTGTCGCTGAAGCTGCTCTACCGCTCCCGCAACGGCATCAAGCTGACCCCGGAGGGAGAGGCCCTCCTTCCATACATCCAGAGGACGGTCAACCACTACAACGCCATGCTGGAAAAGACCCGGGAGCTGAAGGGCCTGAACGGCGGCCTGATCCGGATCGGCACCCTGTCCAGCGTCTCCAGCCAGTGGCTGCCCGGGCTCATCAAGGACTTTCAGACCCTGTACCCCAAGGTCCACTTTCTGCTGCACCAGGGGGACTACACCACCATCCCGGCCTGGGTCCGGGCGGGGGAGATCGACTTCGGCTTCGTCAACCCGGACGCGGAGAGTGTCCGCGGCCTGCACACCATTTTTGTCACCAGCGGAGGGCACAAGGCCATTCTCCACCCCGACCACCCTCTGGCCGCCCAGCCGTGGGTCACCCTGGAGCAGTTGGCCAAGGAGACCTTCCTGCTGCTGGAGGGGGGGTGCCTCAGTGAGCCTCTGGAGGCCTTCCGCACCCTGGGACTGGAGCCACGGGTGGAGCTGCGGATGCACGATAACTTTTCCATCTGCTCTATGGTGGAGGCCAATGTGGGAGTCAGCATCCTGCCCGAGCTGGCCCTCAGAAAGATGAACTTCCGCATCGTGCAGCTCCCCACCGTGCCGCCCGTCATCCGCCGGGTGTCGCTGGTGATGAAGGACCCCGATATCCTGCCCATCGCCAGCCGGTACTTCATCGAGTTCTTCCTCAAGCGGGCGGACACCCTGCCGTAGGCCGGTGGGAGATGCGGCTTGTGCCCGGCGGTATTCCGTGGTACAATAACGCACAGACCCCATGGCAGAAAGGAGTGGGTGACACTTGACCATCAACGAGTCGGTCGAGGACTATCTGGAGGCCATTCTGGTGCTGAAGGAGAAGAACGGCATGGTCCGGTCCATCGACGTGGTACACCACATGAACTACAGCAAGCCCAGCATCAGCCGGGCCATGAGCCGCCTGCGGGAAAACGGCTACATCACCATGGACCCGGAGGGCTGGCTGGGGCTGACCGACGCCGGGCGGGAGATTGCCGAGCGCATCTACGAGCGCCACCGCCTGCTCACCGAGTGGCTGACCGCTCTGGGCGTGGACCCCGAGGTGGCCCGGGAGGACGCCTGCCGCATGGAGCACGACATCAGCGCCGAGACCTTCGACTGCATCCGGGCCCATATTCTCCGGAACGGCCAGAAGCGGAACTGAAAAAAGGCCGGGCGGGAGAAAAAAGATTTGACAGCCGAGGGCAGATGTGGTATCTTATCCATACCGGTTAGCAAAAGCTAACCAGGAAAAGGGCGGGCGCCTTTTTCTTTTGCATCAGAGTTAGCAGAAACTAACCAAGGGAGGGTGAGCATGGGATCTGCGCGCTTTGAGGAGACGGTGGTCTATCACTGCTCCCCGGCGCTGGTGGGACTGAAGTCCGCCTGCCTCATTTCTCTGGCGGCGGAGCAGTATCCGGGGCTGGCGTCCATGGTGGAGGGCTACCGCGCCGCTCTGGAGGGGCGGGGCATCCGGTTCGAGCTGCTGTGCCGCTGCGACCGCCGGTTCCTGCTGTTGGTCTACCGACCCGCCCTGCTGGAGCGGCATCTGGCCCGGCCGGAGGTGGACCGCCTGCTGGTCCAGGCGGGCTACCCGGCGGAGGGGCCCCTGTCCGGGCGGCTGGCGTACCTGCGGCGGCGGCTGACGGCGGCGGGCGGCTTTCCCCATGAGATCGGCCTGTTTCTGGGCTACCCCGCCGAGGATGTGCGGGCGTTTCAGGCACGGGGCGGCGCGGGGTGCAAGCTGTGCGGGTACTGGAAGGTCTACCACGACGTGGAGGAGGCCCGGCGGCAGTTTCGGCGCTTCGACCGCTGCCGGGACAGTCTCCTGGCCCGGCTGAGAGCCGGCATGACGCTTTCACAACTGTTCGGCGTCTCCGGGACGCTGGCGGCGTGAGATCAGAGCAACCCTTACATTCTATCAACAGGAGGTTTCCATTATGAGTAAGCTGGTAGTTATTTATTGGACTGGAACGGGCAATACCGGCGCCATGGCCCAGGCCGTGGCGGACGGGGCCAAGAGCGCCGGGGCGGAGGCGGAGCTGCTGACCGTCTCTGAGATCAGCGCCGACGCGGCGGCGGCCTATGACAAGCTGGCCCTGGGCTGCCCCGCCATGGGGGCCGAGGTGCTGGAGGAGGGGGAGTTCGAGCCCTTCTTCGCCGCTCTGGAGGGCAAGCTGTCCGGGAAGAAGGTGGCCCTGTTCGGCTCTTACGGCTGGGGCGACGGACAGTGGATGCGGGAGTGGCAGGAGCGGACCGAGAAGGCCGGCGCCGTCCTCTGCGGCGAGGGGCTGATCGTCAACGAGGCCCCCGACGAGGCGGGGCTGGAGTCCTGCCGGGCGCTGGGCGCACGCCTGGCCTCCGCCTGAGCGGGCCCGAGGCCGGGGAGGAACGGGCACATGGGAATTTCGCAGGCCGCGATCCGCTATCTGCTGACCATCTATGAGCTCAGCGACGATGGCACCGCGGTGCGCTCGGTGGATATTTCCCGCCGCCTGGAGGTGACGCCGGCCAGCGTGGTCCACATGCTGGGCGTGCTGTCTGCCGAGGGGCTGGCAGAGAAGCGATACTACGGCAAGGTCCGGCTGACGGAGCGGGGCATCCGGGAGGCCAACCGCCTCTATACCGCCTGCGCCCTGCTGAAGGCCTATTTTACCGAATACCTGGAGGTGGACAGCGAGACGGCCCGGGCCGACGCCGTCAACTGCCTGTGCTGCCTGTCGGAGCGCAGTCTGGCCCAAATCGAGGGGAAGGTCCTGGAGGAGCGGGGCTGCACCGCCTGAATACCCACAGCGAGCGCCCGCCGGAGCGAGACCGGCGGGCGCTCGTTCTATGCGCCTGGCGTTGGACGCATTTTGTTTATGAATTAAAAATTTGAATAGTGTCTACGGAAGGAACCGCCAAGCGGTTTATTCGTGCGGCCACTGCGTATTTCTGCTGGAGCGCCGTATTGTTCCGGCGGAAGGTGCAAGGTTTTCTGGCTCATTTACCAAGAAACCCTGCACCGGAACAAAGCCAATGGGCCTTGAAAGCCTTGGGGTTTAAGACTTTTGGCTTTATTCAGTACGCATTACTTTGGTGGATGGCTTAAGCAATCCATTGGCTTTCATGCTCAGTTCCGGCAACGACCATGATTCCGTTCATGCCGTTTCTTTGCTCAGCCAGTTCAACATTGAGAGAAACAATATCCTTGGAGATAAGGCGTGCGGAGCAAAGGCGATCCGAGAGTTCCACGCCTACTACAGCAGAGCCGAAAATATAAATGCATTCAATTGAGACTTTCGACTTGCGAAGGTAGAAGAAGCTGTCTATAATAATCTATAATAATAAAAAAAGGAGGAGGGCCGAATATGGGAGATAAAAGAGAGGAACTGCTGCGGCAGCTATGGACGGCCCAGGACGAAGCGTATGATCTGATGTGCGAGTATGATTCTCTGCCCCACCACTATGGAGAGAACATCCTCTATCAGGCGGAGGGGCATATCATCGACCTCATTGCCGCCTATCCCGGCATCACCATTACCGACCTGGGCAACATTTTGAAAAAGACCCCCAGCGCCTGTTCCCAGATCGTGCGCAAGCTGAAGGAGAAGGGCTGGGTGGAGCAGACCCGGAACCGGGACAACAATCGACAGTTCAACCTGAAGCTCACGGAGAGCGGGCAAAAGGTTTATGAGGACCACCTGGAGTTCAACCGCTACTGCCAGGCCGAGACCTTCGGGCTGCTTGCGGGATTTTCCAGCGAGGAGCTGGAGCATCACGTGATGGTCCAGCGGAAGATCAACGAGGCCTATCAGGGCGACGTGCGCCGCAGCCGGGAGCGGTTTTTAAAGTCGGAGGCCAGCCGGAACGAGTGATTCGATCAAAGGGAGCAGGGCCGGACAGCAGAAGCTGTCCGGCCCTGTTTTTCTGTAAATGGATGATGTGCAAATCCGACAAAAAGAAAAAACCTATTTTGTGCGATGCGCATGAATTGTAGAAAAAGCACAAAAAACTCCTTGACGTATCCCAATAAAGTGTTATGATGAATATACTTCATAATTAAGTATATTAAAGATTGAGGTGATTAATTGGACGATGGAAAGGCTAGCCTTTCCATCGTGTTCCGCATGCGGAACACGATACTCCTTCCAAACCGTCGGGAAGTAGAAGCGGGCCCGCTTTTATGAATAAGAGTAAAAATCGGGAAACCTTTGAGGAGGAAACAAAATGCAAGCTGAGAAAAAGAAACTAGGGCTGTTCAATATTTTCAGCCTGGGTGTGGGCGGCGCCATCGGATCGGGCATTTTCGTGATGATGGGCTTCGGCATCGCCTATACCGGCCGCTCCATCGTTTTGGCGGTCTCCGTGGGCTGTCTGTACATGCTGCTGGCTTACCTGTTCCACCCCATCATGAGCTCCATGTTCGTCCTCCCCGGCGGCGATTATGATATGAAGGCCATGCTGATGGGGCCCACCATGACGGGCTTTTCCGCCCTGGCCACCATTGTCAACGGCCTTGGAATGGCTTCCTACGGCCTGGCCTTTGCCAGTTATTTTGTCTCAGTCTTCACAGGTTTGGCGGAATATCAGCTTTGGATCGCGGCCCTGCTGATAGTGATTTTCTTTGCCATATCCATTAAGGGCACTAAGGCAATGGCTACCATTACCACGATTATCACCGCCTCACTGCTGATTTCCATTGTCGTATTCTTGGCCGCGGGCCTTCCCCAAGTGCAGCCCGGGTATTTCTCTAACGCTGACGGCCAGTTTTTTTCCGGCGGCTTTGGCGGCCTGATCGGCGCCATCGCCATGATGTCCTTTGCCTGCCAGGGCACCACCATGGCCCCTGTCTCGGTCATGCCTGCCACCAAAAAGCCCCGCAAGACGATTCCCATCGGAATTCTGCTCATCTGCCTGACCGTCGCCGTGGTGTATGCGCTGATGTCCATTGTTGCCGCCGGCGTGCTCCCAGTGGAGCAGGTCGCGGGGGAAAACTTGTCCCTGGTGGCCTATACCATCTTTAGCCCCACGATGTTTAACATCTTTATTCTGGGCGCCGCCTGCTGCGCCATCATGTCCTCCCTGGCCTCCGGCATGACCATGCTGCGCTACCCCCTGCTGGCCGTGGCCGAGGATGGCTGGCTGCCCAAGATCTTCGCGAAGACCACGAGTAGCGGCTACCCCTACATGATGATGGGCTTTTTCCTGGTGTTCTCTATTGTGCCGCTGTTCACCGGCCTGTCCGTGGACGCGCTGATCTCCCTGCTCATGATCATCTCCATGGTGATGAACGCCTATATGAATATCTCCATGATCAAGCTGGTCAAGCGGTATCCCGAGCAGTGGAAAAAGGCTACCCTGCATATGCCTACCCCCATCTTTAACTGCCTGTGCATCATCGGCACGGTGTGTGCGCTGGCTGTGTCCTACTACCTGTTTAAGGATCTGAGCGTGGGCTCCATGGTCTTCTGTGTGGTGCTGCTGGTGGTCATGATGGGCCTGGCGCAGTTGCGGCTCAGAACCGGCGCCGTGAAGAAGGAAGATCTGCTAGCCAAACGCGAGCGGATCGCAGCCGCCGCCCTGGCCGCCACCGCGGCCGAGGAGGCCGAGGAGTTGCGGGAGGCCAAGGCCGCCAAGGCTGTCTGAGTCTCTTCGTTTTCCCTCGGATAAGGGAAGTCGGTTCCTTTGGACCGGCTTCCCTTATCCGTGGAAATATAGTATAGTAAATAAAGGATGTAAAATCAGAAAGGACCGATTACAATTACAATGAAGTACGATTTCACCTCTATCATGGACCGCCATGGCAAGGACGCCATCGCCGTCGACGTGGTCCCCCAGCCGGACGCCGCGGGCAACTTCGTTATGAAGCCCTTGGCGGACGTACAGATCAAGGATGGCCTGGACACCATCCCTATGTGGGTGGCCGACATGAACTTCCCTACCTGCCCTACCATCCCCCAGGCCATCATCGAGCGGGCCCAGCATCCGGCCTTCGGCTATTTCCAGCCCACCGAGGAGTACTTCGACTCCATTATCCAGTGGCACGAGACCCGCAACGGGGTCACCGGCCTGAAGCGGGAGCACATCGGCTATGAAAACGGCGTTCTGGGCGGCGTGATCAGCGCCCTGAACGTGTTCTGCTCCAAGGGTGACAACGTGCTGCTGCACACCCCCACCTACATCGGCTTCACCAGTGCCCTCACCAACAACGGCTATAACATGGTCCTCTCTCCCCTGGTCAAGGACGCCGAGGGCGTCTGGCGCATGGACTTTGAGGACATGGAGAAGCGCATCGTGGAGAACAAGATCCACGCCACCGTCTTCTGTTCCCCCCACAACCCCTGTGGCCGCGTGTGGGAGAAGTGGGAAGTGGAGAAGGCCATGGAGCTGTTCAAGAAGCACGACGTGTTCGTGGTCTCCGACGAGATCTGGTCCGATATTATCCTCACCGGCCACAAGCACGTGCCCACCCAGTCCGTCAGCGAGGACGCCCGGATGCGCACCGCTGCCATCTACGCTCCCTCCAAGACCTTCAATCTGGCTGGCCTGGTTGGCTCCTACCATATCGTCTACAACCAGTGGATCCGGGAGCGGATGGACAAGGAGTCCTCTCTGCCCCACTACAACGACATGAACGTCTTGTCCCTCCACGCACTCATCGGGGCCTACAAGCCCGAGGGCTACGAGTGGTGCGACGAGCTGTGCGAGACCGTCACCGGCAACATCGACTACGCCTGTGACTACATCGCCAAGCACTTCGAGGGCGTGGAGGTCTCCAAGCCCCAGGGCACTTACATGCTGTTCCTGGACTGCTCCAAGTGGTGTGAGGTTCACGGCAAGACCATCGACGACGTGGAGAAGGCCGGCCTGGAGTGCGGCGTCATCTGGCAGGACGGCCGGATGTTCCACGGCCCCTGCCATATCCGTCTGAACCTGGCTCTGCCCCTCTCCCGTGTGAAGGAGGCCTTCGAGCGACTGGACAAGTACGTCTTCAACGCCTGAGTTCCCAGCTTCAAACCGCCTGTCCCCAACAAGGCTCTTTCTTACCGGGGATTGGGCCTATCCGCCTGAATCACGAAAGGAGTTTTTGCCATGCCCAAGCTCACTGTGGGTACCCAGATGCCCGACTTCACCTTCGACACCCCCTTTGAAAGCGGCCGCACCCTGGCCGAGACCGCCGGGAAGACGGCAGGGAAGACCGCCCTGGTGTTCCTGCGCTACTATGGCTGCACCCTGTGCCAGTACGACATCTATCAGTTTACCGCCCAGTATGACAAAATCGCCGCCACCGGCGGGCAGATGCTGGTGGTGCTTCAGTCCGACCCCGCCAAGCTGGCAGGCCAGATGAAGCCCGGCGACCTGCCCTTCGACATCGTCTGCGACCTGGAGCAGAAGCTGTACAAGGAATTTGAGATCGCCCCCGCCGAGTCCAAGGCCAAGATGGCCGATCTGAAGACCATGGGAAAGATCGCCAAAGCCACCGCCGGCGGCTTCAAGCACGGCGATTACGAGGGGGACGAGCTCCAGCTCCCCGCTTGTTTCGTCATGGGGCCGGATCGGGTCCTGAGCTACGCCCACTACGGCGTCTCCGCCGGGGACGTGCCCACGCCGCAGGAACTGGTGGAATTGCTGAAATAAACTGGCGCGTTTGGAAAGGGCGGCCTTCGGGCCGCCCTTTTTCTGCGGTTTTATGCCCTAAATGCTCCTCCGTGTGAGGCAGTGCTCTTTGGCAACTACTGATTTTACATGGAGGATTTTATTATGTACAAACAATATTTAATGTTTACTAACATGAGATAGGCGAGCAGGCGCAAAAGGGCGCGCTGAATCTTGCGGAGATTCAGCGCCAGCACGGACATGGCAATCACATGGGCAGCGGTTTCCCGCAGCTTTGCGGTGACCAGCCCCAGGCCGCATTTGCGTTTCGCCAGGCTGAACCTGCGCTCCACTTCTACTCGTTCGCATTCGTCCCGGTAGTCCTGAGCCTTGTCTCTGGTCTCCCCCTTCTTGGGCTGTCCCAAAGCCGGGATATCCAGTTTTGCGCCAAACTCCGCTGGCCTGCCTGCCTTTCCCCGCACAATGGGACGGACAAAGGGCTGGCTCACACTGACGATTCGGTCAGCCGCACAGTGGGTGTGGTGATCATGAGGGTTTTTACATAAGCTGTCAATTTTTGCCTCTAAAATAACATAATCTGTCGAGACAAGCAGCGGCATGAGTGAGCGTTTCAAGAAGCTCAAAAGCAAACAGCTCCGGGCTTTTTGAAAAAGTTCTTAATTTTTTGTCCTTTTCTTGGCATAATGGGATGAGCTGGACCGCATTCTGCTGGAAAACGCGGACCGGTGCTGCCGGCTGTGCCACAGTACCGGCCCCAACCTGATCCGGAATGGCGAGGATTGGTTCTGCTCCGCCTGCGCGGCCCGCATCAAGGCCCTTTGAGCCCTTCTTTTCGTTGACTTTCTCCGCCGCCGCGGTTAGACTGGAGGCAGGACCGGGACAAGGGGGGAGAGGCCATGCAGTTATCCCGGCTGTTCGAGCTGGTTTACCTACTGCTGGACCGCAAGGGCATGACGGCGGACGAGCTGGCCGAGCACTTCGAAGTCTCGCGCCGCACCATCTACCGGGACGTGGACACCCTGGCCCAGGCGGGTATCCCCATCTACGCCGAGCGGGGCAAGGGAGGCGGCATCCGGCTCACCGAGCAGTTCGTCCTCAACAAGTCGGTGCTCTCCGCCGAGGAGCGCCGCAGCCTTCTGGCCGCCCTGCGGGGCATGGAGGCCGTGGGGCCCGGCGGCGCGGGGCCGGTGCTGGACAAGCTCTCCGCCCTCTTCGGCGGGGAGGAGGAGGACTGGCTCCAGGTGGACTTCTCCGCCTGGAGCCCCGACAGCCCGCTGACCGACCGCTTCCGGCGGCTCAGGGAGGCCATTTTCCGCCGGGAGGTCCTCACCTTCCGCTACAGCGGCGCGGCGGGCGGCACCGAGGTCCGTACCGCGGAGCCCATGAAGCTGGTCTTTCGGGGCAATGACTGGTACTTGCTGGCCTGGTGCCGCCGGCGGGAGGATTTCCGCTATTTCAAGCTCACCCGCATGGACGGTGTGGAGGCCCCCGGGGAGCGGTTCCGGCGCCGGGCCCTGCCGCCCCCGGCCACAGAGGACCGGGCGGACGGCTACGGCGGCAGCGCCGTGGACCTGGAGGCCCGCATCGCTCCGACCATGGCCTTCCGGGTGCGGGACGAGTTTCCCCCGGAGCGGCGGGAGGAGCTGCCGGACGGCGGCTTTCGGGTACGGCTGCGGCTGCCGGACAACGAGTGGATGTACGAATACCTGATGACCTACGGCGGGGCCCTGCGGGTCCTGTCTCCGGAGCGGGTCCGGCAGGAGCTGGCCCGCCGGCACTGGGCGGCCTGGGAAACCAACAAGGAGGAAGATGGATGATGGAACTCAAACCAATTGCCAGCTTTCAGGTGGACCACACCAAGCTCACCGAGGGGATGTATATCTCCCGGGTGGACGGGGACGTGGTGACCTATGATATCCGCATGGTGCGGCCCAACTGCGGGACCTATCTGGGCTATGGCGCGATCCACAGCTTTGAACACCTGTTCGCCACCTATGTACGCAGCGGCCCCCTGTCCGGGCAGGTCATCTACGCCGGCCCCATGGGCTGCCGGACCGGATTCTACTTTCTGGTGCGGGACATGGCTCCAGAGACGGCCATCCGCCTGGTGCGGGAGACCATGGCCTTTATCGCGGACTACCAGGGCCCCATCCCCGGGGCCACCGAGGCGGAGTGCGGCAACTACCGGGAGCAGGACCTGGAGGGAGCCCGGGCCGCCGCCCGGAAGATGCTCCCCATCCTGAAGGACTGGACGGTGGAAAAGCTGGCCTATTAAAAGAAATATGACATACAGATGTCCACTGCCGTCCTGTAAACTGTCCATCAAAGAGGAGGGACTTAAAATGGAGACCTGGAGTCAATTGGACCCGTCGGCCGCGCCCGACCTAGAGACCTGTGAGGCCTATGTGGATAATCCCTTTTGGGGAGAACTGCGGACCTATCTGGAGCGCGCCTATGATACCGCACCTGTATGGGAGTACAGCCGGTGTGTGCCCACGGGATGGAATATAAAATACCGCAAGGGCGGGCGGGGTTTGTGTACCCTGTATCCCATGCGGGGGTATTTTACTGCCCTGGTGGTGATCGGACGGCGGGAGCGGCCTGGGGCGGACCTGCTGCTGCCCATGCTGAGCGAGGGCACCCGGCGGCTTTGGCAGGACACCAGGGAGGGAATGGGCCAAAAGTGGCTGATGATCGACGTGGCAGACCGGGAGAGTCTGGAGGATGTAAAGCGCCTGATCGCCCTCCGGCGAGCCCCGGTGAGATATTGGAACAAAATATGACATACAGGTGTCCACTTTTACCCTGTAAGATGGTGTCATCAACCACAGGAGGGACAGACGGTATGGATATGAGCTATCAGATCGTGGAGCTGGAGGAAAAGACGGTGGTGGGCCTAACCGCCCGGATGCGCAACGACGACCCGGAGTGCGGCGCGGCCATCGGGGCGCTGTGGCGGCGGCTGTTTGAGGAGGGCATTTTCTTTGCCGTCCCGCACCCCGCCGACGACCACTCCATCGGGCTCTACGACGCCTACGAGACCGATATGACCGGCCCCTACGACGTGACCATCGGACGGGCGGTGACCGAGGCAGCGGAACGCCCGGCGGGCACGGCGGTCAAGACCATCCCCGCAGGACGGTACGCTGAGTTTGTGGTCCGGGGGGACGTCCAGAGGGCCGCGGGGGAGTTCTGGACGGAGGTCTGGAAGCTGCCGCTGGACCGGGCCTACACGGCGGATTTTGAGGAGTATTGGCCGGAGGCGGAGGGCGAGGAGCAGGAGATCCACGTCTTTCTGGCACTGAAGCAGGAGGGAGAACATGGCGGACAAGCGGGATTATAAAAAGGAGTACCGGGATCTCTACCAGCCGGGAAAGCGGCCCAGCCTGGTGGACGTGCCGCCCATCCCCATGTTTCTGGTGGATGGGGCGGGGGACCCCAGCGGGGCGGCGTACCAGGCGGCTATGAGCGCCCTCTACACCGTCACCTTCACCCTGAAAATGAGCAGGCTGGGCCCCTGGCAGCCGGAGGGATATTTCGACTACGTGCTGCCCCCGCTGGAGGGCTTTTGGTGGACGGAGGAGGGGGGGCACGATCTCCTCTCCGTGCCCAGATCCACCTGGCGGTGGACCTCGGCCCTGCGGGCCCCGGAATACGTCACGCCCCAGGTGCTTCACTGGGCGCTGGAGGAGTGCGCACGAAAAAAGCCCGGTGTGGACCTGTCCGGAGTACGGCTGGAGACGGTGACGGAGGGGCTGTGCGTCCAGTGCCTGCACGTGGGGCCCTATGACGCAGAGACCGCCGCCATGGAGCGGATGATGGCCTTTGCCGGGGAGCAGGGCCTGCGGCCCTCGGACGACCCGGCCCGCAGGCACCACGAGATCTACCTGGGGGACCCCAGAAGGGTCCCGCCGGAGAAGTGGCGGACCATACTGCGCCTGCCGGTAGAGAGGGGGTAACGCCATGCTGGAGCTGCCGGAGGCCCTGGTCCTTGCGGGGCAGATCAACGAAAGGGCCCGGGGCAGGCGGGTGGTCCGGGCGGAGGCGGGCGGCACACCCCACCGCTTCGCCTTCTTCCAGGGGGAGCCGGCCTGGTATCCCCGGCTTCTGGAGGGCCGCAGGCTGGAGGAGGCCCAGGCCTATGGCGGGCGGGTGGAGCTGAGGCTGGAGGACAGCCGTCTGGACCTCAGCGACGGGGTGAACCTGCGATGGCTGGCGCCGGGGGCCAGGCGCCCGGACCGGCGCCAGCTCCTGCTGGAGCTGGACGATGGCGCCGCCCTGGTGGCCAGCGTCCAGATGTATGGGGCCCTGCTGGCCTTCCCGGCAGGGGCCATCGACGATAACTTCTATTACCGGGTGGCTCGGGAGAAGCCCTCTCCGTTGTCGGGGGACTTTGACGAGAGCTACTTTGGCGGGCTGTGGGCACAGGCCAGGCCCGGTCTGTCCGCCAAGGCGTTTTTGGCCGCCGAGCAGCGTATCCCCGGCCTGGGGAACGGCTGCCTCCAGGATGTTTTGTTCCGGGCGGGTGTCCACCCCAAGCGCAGACTGGAGACCCTGAGGGAGACCGAGCGGACCAGGCTGTTCCACTCAGTGAAGAACACCCTCCGGGAAATGGCGGACCAGGGGGGAAGGGACACCGAAAAGGACCTGATGGGCCAGAGCGGTGGCTATCAGACCTACCTGTCCGCCAAGACCTGGAGGGGGGCTTGCCCCTTCTGCGGAAGAGCGATTATCCGCCAGGCCTATCTGGGGGGCAACGTCTACTTCTGTATCCGCTGCCAGCCGCTCGAGGGGTAAGGATGGTCAAAGAGGCCCACCGCAATGCGGCGGGCCTCAGCGTGTCGAAAAAGCCTCGGCTAAAAGCAAAGACAGCTTTTGCAGCACGTTCATCTCATCCTTTCCAGGTCATAATGTCATTATACCGCCCGTTCCTGAAACCAGTCTGAAAGACTGAGCGGGCAAATCGGAATAGTCTGTGCTTCTGTGGCCAGACGAATCCTATCTCCCGGCAAATAATCCAAAAGGAAACGGAAGGTGTTCCGCTTCAGACGGTTTCCGCTACATGATAGAAGACGAAAGGAGAATGACAGATGCTGTTGGTATGGTATCCCAAATGCTCCACCTGCCAGAAGGCGAAGGCCTGGCTGGACGGGCGGGGCGTCGGCTGTGGCACCCGTGACATCAAGCTGGAGCATCCCGGCGAGGACGAGCTGCGGAAGTGGCACGCGAAAAGCGGCCTGCCCCTCAAGCGGTTTTTCAACACCAGCGGACTGAAATACAAGGAGCTCTCCCTGAAGGACCGGCTCCCCGACCTGACGGAGGATGAGCAGTATGCCCTGCTGGCCGCCGACGGGATGCTGGTCAAGCGGCCCATCCTGGTGGGGGAGGACTTTGTGCTGGTGGGCTTCCGGGAGAAAGAGTGGGCACAGCAGCTGGGCTTCAGCGACTAGGATGCACGCCAGGAGTGCGCCGACGGCCTGGAGGCGGAGGTGGCCGCCGGGTCCGATGAGGCGTACTTCCCGTTGGGCCGCTGCTGCGCCGGGCCGGTCCTGGACCGGGTGCGGGCCAATCTGCGCATGTGGGCTATGAGCCCGCCGTCACCGTGACCATGACCCCGCCAAAAGACGACGGGGGCTGTTAGGATTTCAGCCAGAACGACTTCGACCGCCCGGACGCCAAGATGATGCCCTGCGTCTCCAACGGACCGGAGTTGAGCAAAAAGCCCCGCAGGCCGTATGGCCTGCGGGGCTGCTGCGTTCAGGGCAGATGCTCCTCCAGCCAGGCCAGCACGTCGGCGTACACCTCGTCCCGGTTGATCTCATTGAGCATCTCATGCCGTCCGCCGGGGTAGAGCTTCATGCGCAGATCCCTGGTCCCGGCCTTTTGGAAAAAGCCGTACACCTTTTGGACACCCCTGCCGTTGGAGCCCACCGGGTCCCGGTCTCCTGAGAAGAGATAGACCGGAGTGGAGGGGTCCATCTTCCGCAGGTTTTCCGGGCGGGCAATGTATTGCAGGGCCTCCATCATGTCGTGAAACATGCCCACCGTGGGGACGAAGCGGCACATGGGGTCGGCGGCATAGGCGTCCACCACCGCAGTGTCCCGGCTGATCCAGTCCACCGTGGTGCGGTTGGGCCGGAAGTGGAGGTTGTAGCCCCCCAGGGAGAGGGCGGTGAGGAGCCTGCTGACGTACCGGGGGCCCTTGTGCCGGGCGTAGAAGGTGGACAGCAGCCGGCCCACCTCCACCAGGAGCGCCGGTTCCTGTCCGGTGCCGGAAAGGAGGCAGCCGTCCACGGTGCCGGGAAAGTCGATGAGGTAGAGCCGGACGGCAAAGGAGCCCATGGAGTGACCCAACAGGAAATAGGGCAGGCCGGGAAAACGCTCTCCGGCCGCCGTGCGGAGGGAGCGGATGTCGTTGCGGATGTGCCGCCAGCCGTCCTGGTCGGCGAAATAGCCGTATTCCTCCCGGCCCGAGGCGGTCTTGCCGTGTCCCAGGTGGTCGTGCCCCACCACGGCGAAGCCGTGGTCCGTCAGAAACCGAGCAAAGGAGGAATAGCGCCCGATGTATTCCGAGATGCCGTGGACCAGTTGGACCACTCCGCGGGGCGAGCCGCTTTCGGGAAGCCACTCCATGGCGTGGACCCGGTGGACCCCGTCGCTGGAGGGAAAGGTAAATTCTCGGCAAGAGGCCATAGCATTGCAGCTCCTTTTGTGATAAAATAACCATATTGCAGTTGGCTTGCCCGGCTTCCGGCGGCGGCGCGAGGATCACGCAAGACGCTGCATGCACGGCAAATGAAGGTATGTTCCCAGTTTATCTTTCCCGCCGAAGGCCGTCAATAGACATTTGCGGCACGTTGGGAAAAAACGGTGACTCCACAGAAAGGAACGGAACGTATGACAGTTGTGGAACGTTTTTTGAAGTATGTGAGCTTTGACACCCAGTCGGACGAGGACTCCATGACCGTGCCCAGCAGCGCCAAGCAGAAGGTGCTGGGGGCGGAATTGGCCGCCGAGCTGTCCCAGATGGGCCTCCACGGGGCCAGGATGGACGAGTACGGCTATGTTTATGGATGGCTTCCCGCCACCGCCGGGTGCGAGGGAGTGCCCTGCCTGGGCCTGATCGCCCACATGGATACCTCGCCCGACGCGCCGGGCGCCCACGTGCAGGCCCGCATTGTCCGCTATGAGGGGGGTGTGCTGGTTCAGAACGCCGAGCAGGGCATCTCCATGAGCCCCGAGGAGTACGAGAGCCTGCGCAGCTATGCGGGGCAGGATCTGATCGTCACCGACGGCACCACCCTGCTGGGGGCGGACGACAAGGCCGGGGTGGCCGAGATTTTCACCGCCCTGGAGTACCTGACCGCCCACCCGGAGCTGCCCCATGGCCGCATCGCCGTATGCATCACCCCTGATGAGGAGGTGGGCCGGGGGTCCGACCACTTCGACGTGGAGGGCTTTGGGGCCGCCGCGGCCTACACCGTGGACGGCGGTGAGCTGGGCGAGCTGGAGTACGAGAACTTCAACGCCGCCTCCGCCACGGTTACGGTCCACGGTCTCAACATCCACCCCGGCTCGGCCAAGAACAAGATGAAGAACGCCGCCCTGATGGCCGTGGAGCTGGTGAACATGCTGCCGCCGGCGGAGACTCCCGCCCACACCGAGGGGTACGAGGGCTTCTATCACCTCAACCACATGGAGGGCAACGAGACCCAGGCCCGGCTCTCCTTCATCATCCGGGACCACGACCGGGCTGGCTTTGAGCGGCGGAAGGAGCGCATGGGGCTTATCTGCTCCTACCTCAACGGCAAGTATGGCCCCCACACCTTCCAGTTGGAGCTGAAGGACTCTTATTATAATATGCGGCAGGCCGTGGAGCCCCATATGTACCTGATCCACCGGGCCCGGGCCGCCTTTGAGAAGGCGGGAGTGGCGGCCCGGGAGGTGCCCATCCGGGGCGGCACCGACGGAGCCCGTCTGAGCTACATGGGCCTGCCCTGTCCCAACCTGTCCACCGGCGGGGTCAACTTCCACGGGGTCCACGAGTACATCCCGGTTCGGTCCCTGGAAAAGATGGTGGAGGTGCTGGTCAACCTGGTGACCCAGTCGTAGCGAAGGAACACGCAGGCGCAGGGGGCGCTCCGAAAGGAGCGCCCCCTGCCGTTTTCCGCCGGAAGGAGCGCCTGAATTCCAAAACGGTATGAGGCCATGCAAAAATCGTATCTCAAAGCGCCGTATTTTATGCTATGCTATAAGAGCAGAGAAAACAGCAGGAGGAGATGGCCATGAGCTTTACGCTGCCCGCCTATCGTGCCCCGGATTTTACCGCGCTGGGGCTGGAGGACGCCCCTGAGGTCCGGCTGGTCCCCGTGGAGCGGGACGGCGTGGCCCCGGCGGGGTACCACGCCACCACCCTGTTTCCCGAGTATTTCCGCCTGAACGGCCGCTGGGTGCTGGCCGAGGAGAGCCGCATGGACTGCGTGGCCGTGTGCCGGGCGGGTGCGGTGTCCATCGTGGAGTTTCGCGGCCTGAAGCGGGGCGACATGGTGGCGGTGGGCCGTACCGAGGACGGCGGGGAGGGCATCTACGTCCACACCGCTGGCTTTGAAGAGAAGGGTGACGGGGACGGCGAGTCCTTCTCCTTCCGGCAGGGCCGGTCCCGGGAGACCGCCTATTCCATGGACTACGACTCCATCTACGAGCTTCTGCGGCACGAGCGGGACCATGGGAATATCGTCTGGGTGCTGGGCCCGGCCTGCTCCTTCGACGCCGACGCCCGCTCCGCCTTTGCCGCCCTGGTGCGGGAGGGCTTTGTGGACGGGCTTCTGGCGGGCAACGCCCTGGCCACCCACGATCTGGAGGCGGGCTATCTGGGCACTGCCCTGGGGCAGGACATCTACACCCAGCGCAGCGTGCCCAACGGTCACTACCACCACATCGACACCATCAACGCCGTCCGGTCCCTGGGATCCATCCCTGCCTTCGTGGAGTCCGGCGCGGTGAAGGATGGTATCCTCTGTGAGTGCGTCCGGCGCCGGGTCCCCTTTGTGCTGGTGGGCTCGGTACGGGACGACGGGCCTCTGCCCGAGGTCTACGGCAACGTCTACGAGGGACAGGACGCCATGCGCGCCCTGGTGCGGAAGGCCACCACCATCATCTGCATGGCTTCCACCCTCCACACCGTGGCCACCGGCAACATGACCCCCTGCTACCGGGTGGTGGACGGAGCGGTGCGCCCCCTATACTTCTATTCGGTGGATATCTCCGAGTTCGCCGTCAATAAGCTCAGGGACCGGGGCAGTCTCAGCGTGCGGACCATCGTCACCAACGTGCAGGACTTTATCGTCAACGTCCGCAAAGGGGTCTGCGGACCGGCGTGACACACAGGCAGGGCGCGGAGCGGTGAAGCTCCGCGCCCTGCTCGTTTGCTATTTTTTGCGAAATCGCCGTTTCAGCCGATTCCAGAAGGTGTCCGGCTCGTAGCCCTTGGAGGCCCGGAAAGCCCGCTCGGCCTCCTCGGCCTGCTTGAGGGCGGCCTTCTCGTCCCGGCCAAGTCCACCGCCGGCAGACTCTGATAGACTGGCAGTGTTTCGGCTCCCGGGGCCGAAGGTACGGGAACTGCTCCACCAATTGCTTGCCATAACGCACCGTCCTATCTCCAGAATTTTTTCTCGAGCCGGTACTACAAGGTGTCTGGCTCGTAGCCCCTGGAGGCCCGGAAAGCCCCCTCGGCCCGCTTGAGGGCGGCCTTCTCGTCCCGGCCCAGGGGCACAGCTTCCGCCTCTTTTGCCGCCAACGTAACATTGAGGTCCAAGCGACTGCCAGACATGAGAATCCCTCCTTCTGCCATACAAACGATCCAGCGGCGGAAAAGCTTACAGGACCATCTGAAAAAAGCGCAGGATCAGCCGGGCCCCATAGACCAGGATGACCAGGCCGCAGACCACGTTGATGCCCCGGAGGACCTTGTCGCTGAACCGGGCGGAGAAGCAGGAGATAAGGATGGTCACGCCGAAGAACCACAGGAAGGAGGCGGAGGAGGAGCCCAGAATGAGCTGGGCGCTCACCCCGCCGGAATTGCCCGCCCGGAAGCCGCCGAAGAGCATGGTGCCGTCGATGAGGGCCTGGGGATTGCACCAGGTGACCACACAGGCTCTGGCCGCCACCTTGGGCAGGGTCAGGGCGGCCTCTCCTCCGGCGTGGAGGACGGGCTTTTCCCGCAGCAGCCCCACGCCAATCCACATCACCACGGCTCCGCCGGCCAGCAGCACGATGCGCTGGAGCCAGGCGAAGTGCTCCATCAGGGCCCCCACGCCGAAGAAACAGGCCAGAGCCAGCGTGACGTCAAAAAAGACGACGATCAGGGCGGTCAGCAGGGCCCGCCGCCGGGGCTGGGTCAGGGCGGCGTTGATGACAAACAGATTCTGCATTCCAATGGGGGCCACGTAGGCCAGACCGATGGTCAGGCCCTGCAAAAAGGGGGGCATGGCGATTCCTCCTGAAAAAGACTTTCCTTTTGAATTGCTACCTGGTATGATAATAGCACTACTGGGGGAAAAAACAAGAACGCAGAATTTCCGTACCAGGTAAGGAGGAACTGACCATGGAGCGGCCCGGACATGAGAATTGTCCCTGCATGGAGACCTGTCCCCTGAACCGGGCCCTAGGCCTCATCGGCGGAAAGTGGAAAATGCAGATCCTGTGCGCGCTGTCCAACAACGGCCCAACCCGCTACAATCGGCTGAAAAAGACGTTGGACGGGGTGTCCGACACGGTGCTGGCCAACGCACTGCGGGAGCTGGAGGAGGACGGCCTGGTGCTCCGGCGGGAGTATCTGGAGGTGCCGGTGCGGGTGGAGTACGAGATCACCGCGCCCGGCCGCGCCCTTGTCCCCATCCTGGACCGGCTGGGGGACTGGAGCATGGGCCTGTGATTTACAGGGCCTTCAGATCGGCGGCGGTCGCTTTGCGTATCGTGGCTTACTCGTCCTTTCCCGTTCCGTATAGAGGAACCACCCAAAGATAGCAAGGAGTATCGATATGGCAAAAACGCTGGTATTGGCGGAAAAACCCTCGGTGGGCAAGGAGATCGCCCGGGTACTGGGCTGCCGGCGCGCCCTGGACGGCGGCCTGGAGGGGGAGCGGTATGTGGTCACCTGGGCCCTGGGTCACCTGGTGGAGCTGGCGCCTCCGGAGGACTACGACAAGACCTGGACCAAGTGGGACCTGCTGACCCTGCCCATGCTGCCGGAGCAGATGAAAACTGTGGTCATCAGGGAGTCCGGCCGCCAGTTTCGGGCGGTCCAGGCCCTGATGCGCCGGGGAGACGTGTCCGAGCTGGTCATCGCCACCGACTCCGGCCGGGAGGGGGAGCTGGTGGCCCGGTGGATCATGGAGAAGGCGGGCTGGAAAAAGCCCGCCAAACGGCTGTGGATCTCCTCCCAGACCGACAAGGCCATCCGCGAGGGCTTCCAGAACCTGCGCCCCGCTCAGGCATACGACGACCTGTACCACTCTGCCCGGGCCCGCAGCGAGGCCGACTGGCTGGTGGGCCTCAACGTCACCCGGGCCCTCACCTGCAAGTACGGGGCTCAGCTCTCCGCCGGACGGGTCCAGACCCCGACCCTGGCCCTCATTGTGGACCGGGAGGAGGAAATCCGCCGGTTCGTGCCTAAGGAGTTTTACACCCTCCAGGTCAAGTGCCAGGGCTTTTCCGCAATCTGGCGGGACAAAAACGGCCAGGCCCGTACCTTCGACCGGGCCCAGGCGGAGCGGCTGGCCGCCGCCCTTGGAGGCAAGACCGGGGTGCTCACCGAGGTCAGACGCACCTACCGACAGACCCCGCCGCCCGCAGCCTACGACCTCACCGAGCTCCAGCGGGATGCCAACAAGAAATACGCTTACTCCGCCAAGGAGACCCTCTCCCTGATGCAGTCCCTCTACGAGCGGCACAAGCTGCTGACCTATCCCCGCACCGACTCCCGGTATATTTCCGACGACGTGACAGCCACCCTGCCCGAGCGGCTCAAGAGCGTCATGGTGGACGAGTACCGGGACCTGGCCCGGGCCATCCTCATGAAGCGGCCCCTCCAGACCCGGTTTTTGGTCAACAACGCCAAGGTCACCGACCACCACGCCATCATTCCCACCGAGGAGCAGCCCGACCTGTACCGGCTTACCGGGCCGGAGCGGAACATCTATGATCTGGTGGTGCGGCGGTTTCTGGCGGTGCTGCTGCCCCCCTGCGAGTACGAGGAGACCAAGCTCACCCTTACCGTGGACGGCCAGACCTTCACCGCCCGGGGCAAGATCAGGAAGGAGCCGGGCTGGCGGCAGGCGTACAGCCGCTTTACGCTGGAGGAGGACGAGGAGACCGACGAGGACGAGCGGGAGCAGAGCCTGCCCGCCATCCGGCAGGGAGACCGGGTGCAGATTCTCAGCGCCCGGGTCAATACCGGCAGGACCTCGCCCCCCAAACGGTATACCGAGGCCACCCTTCTCACCGCCATGGAGCATCCCCAGGTCCAGGTACAGGACCGGGAGCAGTCTAAAATCTTGGAGGAGACCGGCGGTCTGGGTACCCCCGCCACCCGGGCGGATATCATCGAGAAGCTCTTCTCCGCCTTCTACGTGGAGCGGCGGGGCAAGGAGCTGGTCCCCACCTCCAAAGGGCGGCAGGTGGTGGAGTTGGCCCCGTCCGACCTGCGCTCGGCGGCGCTGACCGCCCAATGGGAGGCGCGGCTGGGGGATATCGCCCGGGGCCGGGAGCAGGAGCAGCGGTTCGTGGGGGAGATGCGGCGGTACGCCGCCCGGCTGGTGAGCGAGGTGAAGGCCAGCGACGCCGTCTACCGGCACGACAACGTGACCCGGGAGAAGTGCCCGGACTGCGGCAAGTTTTTGCTGGCCGTCCAGGGCAAGCGGGGCAAGCTGCTGGTCTGCCCCGACCGGGAATGCGGCTACCGCCGGAGCGTCACCCAGACCACCAACGCCCGCTGCCCCAACTGCCACAAGAAGATGGAGCTGCGGGGCGAGGGGGAGAGCCAGTTCTTTGCCTGCGTGTGCGGCTACCGGGAGAAGCTCTCCGACTTCAAGAAGCGGCGGGAGACCGGCGCGGCGGGCAAACGGGACGTGCAGCGGTATCTGGCCGGCCAGCAGGAGGAAAAGGGCACTTCCGCCATGGCCGAGCAGCTCAAAAAGTGGCTGGAACAAAACCAGAAATAAAAGAAGGAGGCCGGTTTTCCGGTCTCCTTCCTGCTTATCTTTCCGCTCGGTCCGCGGCCAGCGCCGCCGCCAGCGCCTGCTTGGCGGAGGCGAGGTCCGGGGGCAGCGGAGCCTCTCCCAGAAGGTAGCATATGGCGTCGGCATACTGCTCCAGGGGAAACCGTCCGTCCGGGATGTCCAGGACGGCCCGCGCCTGCTGCGCGGGGAAAGAGCGGTAATGCAGGTCAGACAGGTAGGCGCAGCCCAGCAGCTCCACCAGATAGTCCAGCAGCTCCATGGACTTTGATCCCTCCATCCAGCGTTAACATGTCTCCATTGAGCAAAGGCAGTATACCATGGGCGAGGAGGAAAAACAATACAAATTAATTTAATTTAAGTTGACGGTATCTGTAATACGGCGGGTATCCCCGATAGAATAATACTTGGGTGATGGGAATGAAAGTGGACTACGCCGCAATCGGACACCGGGTCAAGGACAGACGGCGCGCCCTGCACAGGACGCAGGAATGGCTGGCGGAACAGATTCATGTGTCTGTGGGCTACATCAGTCAGATCGAACGGGGTGTGACCCGGGTGAATCTGGATACTCTGGCCGAAATCGCGGACTGCCTGGACTGTGGCCTGGAGGAACTGGTGACGGGGGTGTCGTCCGGAAGCGAAAACTATCTCAAAGGCGAGCTGTCCAGGACGCTGGAGCGGATGAATGCCAAGCAGCGGAGCATGCTGCTGGAAATGGCGGAGCTGATCCTGAATTTTTAAGCGGCAGAAATCCAAAGGGGACCGGGTGCACACTGCGCCCGGTCCCCTTTCCCTGCGGCTGCGTCAGCCACGCTTTTCCAGCAGCTTCTGCTTGATGTCCCAGAGCTTCTGGCTCAGGTCCACGTAATAGTTGTGGGGGTTCTCGAACCGCTTTACCTCGTCCCACAGCAGATCCACCTGTCCGGCGCACCAGGAGCGCATCTCCTCAATGGTGGGCTGCTGGTAAACCAGCTTGCCCTGCCGGAAGATGGGCACCAGCAGCTCACGGGCGGTGAAATCGCTGAAGGTCTTGCGTTTCCAGGTGGCCTCCGGGTCAAAGAGCTCCAGGGGCTTGGTGAAGTCGATGACCTCGTCGTGAACGCAGATCAGGTCGGCAAAGGCTTTGCCTGTCTCGTTTTCAAAAAGGCGGTAGACCTTCTTGAAGTGGGGATTGGTGATCTTGGCGGGATTTTCGCTGATCTTGATCTTGGGGATGATGGCTCCGTCCGTATCCTCGATGGCGGAGAGCTTATACACCCCGCCAAACACCGGCTCGGACTTGGAGGTGATGAGCCGCTCACCCACGCCGAAGGAGTCGATCTGGGCCCCCTGGAGCAGCAAGTCCCGAATGATATACTCGTCCAGCGAGTTGGAGGCCACGATTTTGCACTGGGGGAGCCCGGCGGCGTCCAGCATCTTGCGTGCCTTCCGGGACAGATAGGTCAGGTCGCCGGAATCCAGCCGGATGGCGCAGTTGGTGATGCCCTGGGGCAGCAGCACTTCCTGAAACGCCCGAATGGCGTTGGGCACCCCGGACTTGAGCACGTTGTAGGTGTCCACCAGCAGGGTGGCGGAGTGGGGGTAGAGCTGGCAGTAGGTCTTGAAGGCGGTGTACTCGTCGGGGAACATCTGCACCCAGGAGTGGGCCATGGTGCCGCCGGCGGGGGAGCCGTACACCCGGTCGGCCAGGGTACAGGCGGTGCCGGCGCAGCCGGCGATGTAGGAGGCGCGGGCCCCCAGCACGGCGGCATCCGCCCCCTGCGCCCGGCGGGAGCCAAACTCGGACACGGGACGGCCCTGGGCCGCCCGGACGATGCGGTTGGATTTGGTGGCGATGAGGGACTGATGGTTCAGGATGAGCAGCACATAGGTCTCGATGAACTGGGCCTGGACGGCCGGGGCGCGGACGGTCATGAAGGGCTCGCCGGGGAAGATGGGCGTGCCCTCAGGCACCGCCCAGATGTCGCCGGTAAACCGGAAGTGGCGCAGATAGTCCAGGAACCCCTCGTCAAAGCCGCCCTTGCTGCGCAGGTAGTCCAGGTCGTCCTCGCTGAAGTGGAGCTTTTGGATATAGTCGATGACCTGCTCCAGACCGGCGGCGATGGCAAAGCCGCCCCCATCGGGCACGTCCCGGAAAAAGACGTCAAAATAGCAGATGCGCTTGTCCAGGCCGGTCTGGAAATAGCCGTTGCCCATGGTGAGCTCGTAGAAGTCGCAGAGCATGGTGTAATTTTCGGTGTGATTCATGTCGGTTACCTCTCTCTTCCCGTGACCGTGACCTGAAGGGTTTCCAGCAGGTCCAGGGCTTTTTTATGGAGCGCCGGATCGGGCCCTCCGGTGCAGCGGGCGTCCACCGAGACCTCCGCTTCCGGCAGGGCGGCCTTCACCACCACGGCGTTGGACAGCACGCAGATGTAGGACACCAGCCCGCACAGCTCCACAGCGCCGTAGTCCCGGCCGGACAGCCACTCCCCCAGATCCAGGGAGGGAAAGGCCGGCTTTTCAAACACCGGGTCGCCGCTTTGGAGGAGCCCAGCCGTCCGGCCGTAGAGCCTCCAGCCGGGCTCGCCCTTGATGCAGTGGGGCACCGGGAGCTTTTTCCCTTCCTGGGTCCCGGCGTAGCCGGGGCCATGGGTGTCCAGGGTAAAGGCCACGTCGTCCCCCGCCGCCCGGTAGGCGGCGATCTTTTCCGCGATGGGCTCGTCCAGCGCCTCCGCGCCGGGGAAGCCCAGCGCCCCGTCCACAAAGTCCTTTTGGTAGTCCACCACGATAAGCAGCCGCTTCATAGTGTCACCTCTCGGTCAAAATTGAATACATTATATGCGGTTTAGGAAAAAAATGCAAGGCCAAAGTGTCAAGACAGGTGTCACAGCAGTTTTTCGAAGGCGGGAAAGGGCAGGCTCCGGCCGGGGAGATGGATCTCACCCCGCTGGACAAAGCCCCGCTTGCGGAAAAGCGCCTGCATTTTGCGGTTTTTACAGTAGGTGTCGGCGTGAAAGACCGGGATACCCCGGGCCCGGGCCCAGTCCTCGGCGTATGTCAGCAGGGCGGAGGCCACGCCGCCGCGCTCGAGCGCCGGGTCCACCGCCACCCGGTGGACGACCAGGGCAGGGCCCTCCACGGCCCAGGGCACCCCGGCATAGGCGGTCTCCGGCTCGTCGGTGATGCAGGCGCAGCCCAGCACCTGCCCTTGAGCGGAGACGGCCGCTGCCAGCCGGCCCCGCCGGAGGTCCTCTTCGTAGTCGGCCCGGGTGGGGTAATCCTCCCCCCACTGCTCGCTGCCCTCTTCCCGCATTTTTTGCACCGCCCGCCGGACCAGCGCCCAGACGGCGTCCAGGTCCCCGGGCGCGGCGGCGCGCACGATGATCTCTTCCATGGATTCACCTCAAACGGAGATACTGTCAGAGAGAAGTATACGCTAAAACCGGGAAAAAGGAAAGAGCGAATACAAAAAGGGCGCATGCAGCCGCAAGCGCCCTTTTTGTGTGGCATAGTGGGAGAAACGAATGGGGGAAGGATGGGAAAAAGAGCTGGGAAATGGTGTGTGATGCTCAGCGCACGCAGGAGGCGGCCGCCACCGCCTCTACGGCGTTGTAGCCTGCGTCAAAGGCCTTGGCGTTGGCCTCGTTGAACTTGGACTTGCCCTTTTTGGCAAACATGTGGTTCATAGCGGTCACGGCGGCGTCGTGGGTGAAGTCGCCCATCAGCTTGACGATGGCGCCGGTCATGACGATGTTGGCCCCCTTGGGGTTGCCCAGGTCGGTGGCGATCTCGGTGCAGTTGACCTTGACGTAGGTCACGTCCTGACGGGCTCCCTCGGGCAGCTCCACGGTGTCCCCGATCAGCACGGTGCCGCCGGGGGCCACGATGGGCAGAAACTTGAGCAGGGACGGCTCGTTCATGGCCAGCAGCAGATCGGGCGCCTCCTGAGAGGGGTTGTAAATGTAATTTTCCGCGCAGTATTTCACGGTGCAGTTGGCCGTGCCGCCCCGCATGGCGGAGCCGTAGGAGGGGACCCAGGTGACGTTGATGCCCTCGCTGGCGGCGATGTCGGAAATGATCAGGCCCGAGGTCAGTACGCCTTGGCCGCCGGAACCGGCAAATACGATCTCCTTCATCTTACTGGTTCTCCCCTCTCTTCTTGAATTCGCCGATGGGATAATAGGGAATGAGCTCCTTCTCGATGCGCTCCATGGCCTTCACCGGGCTGAGGCCCCAGTTGATGGGGCAGGGGGACAGGACCTCCACAATGGAGTAGCCCTCGTGGTTCATCTGGGCCTGGAGGGCATTTTTGATGTAGCCCTTGAGCTTGTTGATGTTGGCAGGGGTGGTGACGGTGCCCCGGGCGGCGTAGGCCGCGTTGGGAAACTCCCGGGCCACCATCTCGGGGAACCGGATGGGGTAGCCGGTGACCGCGCAGTCGCGGCCGTGGACCGAGGTGGCGGTCTTCTGGCCTTCCATAGTGGTCAGACTCATCTGGCCGCCCGTCATGCCGAAGTTGGTGTTGTTGACCACGATGACGGTGATGTTCTCACCGCGGTAGGCGGCGTTGAAGGTTTCGGCGATGCCGATGTTGTAGGCGTCGCCGTCGCCCTGATAGGAGACCACCAGCACGTCGGGGTTGACCCGCTTCATGCCGGTGGCTACGGCGCCGGCGCGGCCGTGGCAGCAGTGCAGACGGTCGCACTCCAGGCCGGCTCCCAGGTTGGAGGAGCAGCCCACGCCGATGGGGAAGATGATGTTATCCATCTGGTCCAGCTCCTCCAGCGCCTCCATGATGAGGCGGCTGATGATGCCGTGGCCGCAGCCGGGGCAGAAGTCCATCGGCTTGTCGACCAGGGCGGGGACCTTCTTTTCGCGGGTAGCAGCCATATCAGTAGACCTCCTTTACTTCGCCGTTCTTGACCTTGAAATAGTCCTCCTTGATCCGGCGGATGGGAGGGGTGTTGTAGACGTAGGTCAGGGCGTAGGCCGGGATGTTCCGGTCCTTGTGGGTCTTTTTGATGGCCAGGGCGGCGTCGTCGATCATCTGACCCGTGGCGTTCTCCTCTACGGTGATGATGCCCTTCACGTTGGGATTGATGCGGGCAAAGGCCTTCTCGGGATAGGGCCAGGCGGTGATGGGACGAATGAGGCCCACCTTCTCGCCGGCGGCGCGCAGCTCCCGCACCGCGCCCAGGGTGGCCCGGCCGGGCACGCCATAGGCCACGAACACGTAGTCGGCGTCCTCAATGGACTCCTCCTGCCAGCGCTGCTCATTCTCCTGGATGGCGGCGTACTTCTCCCGCAGCTCCACGGCCTCTTTCATCGAGTCACGCTCGAAAATGCCGATCTTCTTGTAAGTATAGTGGCCGTTCAGAGCCCAGGGTGTGCGCTTGGTCTCCACGAAGTCGGGCAGGGTCACCGGCTCCATCATCTGGCCCAGGGTGCCCTCGCCCATCATCACGACCACGATGCGGTATTTCTCCGCAAGCTCATAGGCGGGCAGCATCAGGTCCACATACTCCTGGATGGAGGAGGGGCACAGCACGATGCAGCGGTAGTCGCCCTGACCGCCGCCGCGGGTCTCGCGGTTGTAGTCGCACTGGGAGGTAAACAGGGTGCCCAAGCCGTTGCCGTAGCGCACCTGGGTGATGACCACGGCGGACAGGCCCTCGTCGCACAGGGTGGAGATGCCCTCCTGCTTCAGAGAGATGCCCGGGCCGGACGAGGCGGTCAGCGCCCGCACGCCGCAGGCGGCCGCGCCGATGACCATATTGATGCCGGCCAGCTCGCTCTCCGCCTGGACAAAGGCACCGCCCACTTCCTCCATGCGCCAGGACAGATACTCCATGATCTCGCTGGAGGGGGTGATGGGATAACCGGCGTAGAAACGTGCGCCGGCGCGTACCGCGGCTTCCGCGATGGCCTCATTGCCTTTCATCATTTCTGCCATAATGAATCGTCACGCTCCTTTCCGTTAACCTAGTACATGAAATACGCCGTCGGGGCAGGTGGTATAGCAGATCCCGCAGGCGATGCATTTCTCATCGTCGATCTGTACGGGATAATAGCCGTTGGCGTTGAGATGGTCCGACTTGCGGATGGCGTCCTTGGGGCAGTGGTGGATGCACAGTCCGCACTCCTTGCACCGCTCCCGATTGACTTCGACCTTCATTCAGTTCCCTCCGATCCATGATGTTCTGTTGAGTAGAACGTTGTTCCGATGAAAAAAGCATACACCCAGGTCGAGCGGAATGTCAAGTCCCCCCAAGAAAAAAATTTTTGTTTCATCTGGCGGAACATCTTGACAGGGGTCTTTCCCAGTGAGTAAAATGAACGAGAGAGAACGTTGTTTCTAACGAAAGAAACCAAAATTATGAACGACGGCTGGCGCCGCCCCACGCCGGAGGGCCTGGGGGAGCCGGACGCTTGGAAAGGGGGAACCATCATGGCATCGGATGTGATCCAGTCGGTGGACCGGGCACTTGAGGTCCTGATCTATCTCTACTACGAGGGCAAGGAGACCAGTATCACGAAAATTGCCAACGACATGGGCGTGTATAAGAGCACGGTATTCCGCACGCTGGCCACCCTGGAGGCCCGGGGCTTTGTCAAAAAGAACCCGGAAACCGAAAAGTACTGGCTGGGGAGCCGTCTGTTTACTTTGGGCAAGGCGGTGGAGAACAAGATGGGGCTGCAGGAGATCATTCGGCCCTATGCCCGCAAGCTCTACGAGGCCTATCATGAGGTGGTCAATGTCTCCATCCTGGAGCGCAACCCCGGCGACGTGTACCGCAGCGTCATCATTCTGAAGGAGGAGAGCCCCAACCAGGTGCTCACGGTCAACCCGCCCGTGGGCTCCAGCAGCGAGTGCCACTGCTCCTCCGTGGGCAAGTGCCTGCTGGCCTTCGGGTCAAAGATCGACCTGAGCGTCTATGAGAATGTGAGTCTGACCGCCCATACCGCCCACACCATTACCTCTGCCGACGCGCTGCGGGCTGAGCTGGCCAAAATCCGCTCCGACGGATATGCTGTGGACCGGGAGGAGCTGGAGATGGGGCTGACGTGCATCGGTGCGCCCATCCTGGATCGGAGCGGCGTGGCTCTGGCGGCCATCTCCCTGTCCGGCCCCACCAGCCGCATGCTGGCCGGCGACCTGGACGAGCGGGTGGAGGCCGTGCGGCGGATTGCGCGGGAGATTTCCAATAACTTCTAGTTTGGCGGAAAAAACCTTTGACACCCGCTTTTTGTTCCGCCACATGGAATAGAAGGATTATTGTACGGAACAGTGGTCGGTATTTTGTACAAAAAGCGAAGTTGACATTTGGACGGCGAGTGTGCTATGCTCCAACCGTACCAAAAAGATGGGGAGGAATTATCTGCAGTTCCTCCCCGATTCGCGGGACACATAGCAGAACGAGGTTCCGAACAATAGAACAATATACCCCCAAGCAGCGAGAAAGCGAGGCGTATCGCACATGAAAATCTTGGTCATCAACCCGGGGGGGACCTCCACCAAGATTGCAGTATTTGAAGACGAAAAGGAACTGTTCAAGGAGAATATCACCCACACCGGGGAGGATCTGAAGGGATTTCCCCATGTATTTGATCAGTTTGGCTACCGGAAGGACATCATCCTGGAGACGCTGAAGAAGGCGGGCTTTGAGATCCGTACCTTTGCCGCGGTGGCGGGGCGGGGTGGCCTGATGAACCCCATCCCCGGCGGCACCTATACGGTAAACAGCCGGATGGTGGAGGACCTGCGCGGCGCGATCCATGGCGAACACCCCTCCAATCTGGGAGCGGTGCTGGCCAAGGAGATCGGCGACGAGATCGGCGCCTCTTCCTTTGTGGTGGACCCGGTATCGGTGGATGAACTGATGCCCAAGGCCCGCATCTCCGGCATCTCCGATCTGGAGCGGCCCAGTTGGTTTCACGCCCTGAACCACAAGGCGGTGGCCCGGTGGACGGCGGAGCGCATCGGCAAGAAATATGAGGACTGCAACCTCATCATCGCCCATCTGGGGTCGGGCAACTCCATCGTGGCCCACAGAAAGGGTCGGATGGTGGACGGCAGCGGCGGCCGGACCAACGGTCCATTCTCCCCCGAGCGCAGCGGCGGACTGCCCACCTATCCGCTGGTGGAGCTTTGCTACTCCGGCAAGTACACCCATGAACAGATGGTCGCCAAGCTGAGCAGCGTGGGCGGCATGTACGATTACCTGGGCACCAAGGACGCCCAGGAGGTGGAGCGCCGGATGGAGGCCGGCGACGAAAAGGCCCGGCTGGTCTATGAGGCGTTCGTCTACTCCGTGGCCAAGGAGATCTGCTCCTACGCCGCCGCCTTTGACGGGCCGGTGGACCGTATCGTCCTTACCGGCGGCATCGCCCACTCCAAGTACGTGGTGGACGAGGTCTCCCGCATGACGGCCTTCCTGGCCCCCATGGAAGTGGTGGCCGGTGAATTCGAGATGGAGGCCTTGGCTCTGGGCGCCCTCCGGGTCCTCCGGGGCGAGGAAGAGCCCCAAATTTACGCGTGACGAGCTACGGCGCTTTCCCCGGCATATTCGTCGCACGCATTCGGAAAAATGTGTGTGGGTAAGGAAGGGTAACACCGAGAAAGAAGGCGACTTTTTTGTCAGAAGCCGTGAACGAGAAGCGGGAGCCCAGTACTGGCATGTCTTTTGCCGTGTTCGGCATCTCGATTGCGATCATCCTCCTAGGCGTCGTAGTCCTGGGATTTGACATCCACATCATCCTGCTCGTCGCGCTGGCCTTTGCCTGCCTGGTATCCGCCACGCTGGGCTACCAGTTTGACGATCTGGTGGAGTGCATGAAGAAGCCCCTGGGACAGGCGATGTCGGCCATGATCATCTTCATTTTCATCGGCATCATCATCGCGTCCTGGATTTTCTCCGGCACGGTGCCCGCGCTGATCTACTACGGGCTCCACTATATTACACCGAAGTTCTTCCTGCCGGTGGGCCTGCTGCTGTGCAGCCTGACGTCCATGTCCATCGGTACTTCCTGGGGGACCATCGGCACCATGGGCCTGGCCATGATGGGCATTGGCGCCGGCATGGGCATCCCACCCGCCGTCACGGCCGGCATGGTCATCTCGGGCTCCTTCTTCGGGGACAAGATGTCTCCCATCTCCGATACCACCAACCTGGCCCCCGCCTCAGCAGGCACAACCCTCTACAAGCATATCGGGGCCATGTGGAAGACCACGCTGCCCGCCTATCTCATTACCTTTGGCTGCTTTACCGTACTGGGCTTCTTCTACCAGGGCGGCCAGGTGGACCACGCTACCATTGATCTGTTTATTGACACCATCGGCGCCAATTTCCGCATTACCCCGCTGCTTCTTCTGCCCATGGTGGTACTGCTGGTGCTGAACATGCGGAAATTCCCTGCCATCCCCGGTATGGCCATCGGCAGCCTGCTGGCGGTCATCCTGGCGGTAGCGGTCCAAGGATTTCCGGTGGGCCAGGTGGTGGCCGGCCTCAATTATGGCTATGTCACTCCCACCGGCGTGGACCTGGTGGATCAGCTCCTGCTGCGGGGCGGTATCCAGAACATGATGTATACCTTCTCCCTCTCCTGCATCGCCATCTCCTTCGGCGGCGTCATGGAGCACGTTGGGTATCTGAAAAAAATCGTGGCTGTGGTCATCAGCCGTGTGAAGTACGACTTCCTGATGGTTCCGGTGGTCATCCTCAGTACGACTCTGGGTACCCTCACGATGGGCGAGGTCTACCTCTCCATCGTGGTCAACGGGAGCCTTTACCGCCAGGCTTTCCAGGAGCGGAAGCTGCGCCCGGAGATGCTCTCCCGGCTTTTGGAGGAGGGCGGAACCCTGACCCAGGTGTTCATTCCCTGGTCCACCAGCGGCGTGTTCATCGCAGCCACTTTGGGCGTGAGCACGGCAGAGTACTGGAAGTTTGCGTTTCTCAATTATATCAATCCGCTGCTGTCCATCGTTTTGTGCCTGTTCGGCTACGGCGTCCTGCGGGTCGGCCAGGCCGGATGGCGGGACAAAAGGGGCGGCACTCACCACACTTCCACGGAGGAATCAGAAAAATGCTGAAAAATTTTGACGAGGTCATTGAAAAAGTACGTTCCATCGAGCCTTTTACCGTTAGCGTGGCCGCCGCCGCGGACAAGGAGCTGCTCCAGGCGGTGAAAGCCGCCGCAGACCTGGGCTTTGTTCGTCCGGTGCTGGTGGGCGACGCAAAGGCCGTGGGCGATATCTGCGCCGACATTGGCCTTCGGCCCCTGGACATCCTGCCCGCTCAGGGGGAGGAGGAGGCTGTGGCCGTGGCGGTCCGGGCCGTGAAGGACGGCGGAGCCCAGGTGTTAATGAAGGGGCTGGTGAACACCAGCATCTACATGCGGGGCATCCTCAATAAGGAACACGGCCTGCGCACCGGACGGCTGCTGTCCATGATGGCGGTTTACGAGGCGCCGGGCTACCACAAGCTGGTCTACTGCTCCGACAGCGGCATCAACGTGGCCCCCACCTTTGAGCAGAAGAAGGATATTCTGAAAAACATCCTGATCGCCACCCGCGCCATCGGACTGGAGAACCCCAAGGTGGCGGCCCTTACCGCCAACGAGATGGTAGATCCCAAGATCCAGTCCACCGTGGATGCCGCCGGACTGGTGGAATACGCCAGGAGCGGTGAGCTGGGACTGCCCTGCGTCATCGAAGGCCCCATCGCCTTCGACGTGGCGTTCGATCCCCACGCCGCCGCCCACAAGAAGATCGACAGCAAGATCACCGGAGAGACCGATATCGTCATCTTCCCCAACATGGAAGCGGGCAATATCATGGGCAAGTCCTGGATTCACCTGTGCAAGTGCCGCTGGGCGGGTATCGTCCTGGGCGCGACCAACCCGGTGATTTTGGGCTCCCGGGCCGACACTCCGGAGATCAAACTCAACTCCATCGCTCTGGCCTGCCTGGCCGCGCGGAGCTGAGCAGACGTTTGTGCTCTATGACCCGGCACCTGAGAGAGGGGCGTCGGGCCGGAATATCACCAACGCAAAGTAAAGAAAGGGAGGAATACCCGTGAGTGAACAAGCCAAACGCAAAACGACCCTGTCCATCAAGCAGCTCCTCATCATCTTTTTCCTCGGTTTGGGCTACACCGTCGTCTACGCTACCCCCTTCATCCAGTATGTCTTTTATGACTCCCTGGTAGAGGCCCTCCAGTGTACCAATCAGCAACTGGGCTACCTCATCACCATTTTTGGCATCGGCAACCTGCTGGCTCCCATCGGCGGCGCCCTCAGCGACAAGTTCAATACCAAGAGAATTTACATCATCTCCATGCTGGCCATCTGTGTGCTCAACGTGCTGTTTGCGCTGAACATGAACTACAGCTTCTCCCTGGTGATCTGGGGCGGCTTCGCCATTGCCGGACTGTTCCTCTACTTCCCCGCCCACACCAAGCTGACCCGCCTGGTGGGCAGCGAGGAGCAGCAGGGCACCATCTTCGGCTTTACCGAGTCCTTCTGCGGCATCACCAATGTCATCGTCAACTTCATCGCCCTGGGCCTGTTTGCCTACTTCTCCAACAAGTACTTCGGCGTGGCCGGACTGAAGGCCGCCATCATCGGCTATGCCGTGCTGGGCGTCATCGCCGTCATCTTCCTGGCCATCCTGGTGCCCGACCCCGGCAAGAGCGTCTCCCCCGGCGAGGAGAACGCCATCAACGCCAAGATGGGCGTGAAGGACTGGGTCAGCATCGTCACCAATCCCCGCACCTGGCTGTCCGGCATCGCCGTGTTCGCTACCTACACCATGTACTGCACCCTGTCCTATTACACCCCCTACTTCAGCAACGTGCTGGGCGTGTCCGTGGTCTTTACCGGCGGCCTGTCCATCTTCCGCCAGTATGGCACCCGTTTCATCGGCGCTCCCGTGGGCGGCTGGCTGGGCGACAAGATCAAGTCGGTCTCCACGGTGGTGGGCGTCTCTCTGGCCGTGGCCGTGATTATGGTCATCGCCTTCATGCTCATGCCTGCCGGTTCCAACGCCAACATCCTCATCGTCCTCACTCTGGCCGCCGGTATCCTGACCTATATGGCCCGCGGCTCTATGTTCGCCATCCCCTCTGAGCTGAAGATCCCCAGAAAGTATGCGGGCACCACCTCCGGCGTGGTCTGCGCCATCGGCTACTGCCCCGACCTGTTCATCTTCGTGCTCTACGGCTACTGGCTGGACAACTTCGGCAACGACGGCTACCGCAACATCTTCATTTATGCCGCCGTGGTCATGGCCATCGGCGTCGTCAACGCTATTGTTACTCAGATTTACAAGAAAAAGGTCCTCGCCAAAGAGGCGGCGGCCGAGCATGCGGAGTAAGAGTGTCCGCAGCGTGATTTGTGAAAGGGGTATTTATCATGAAACAGGAACTCATTGACGCCCTGATCGGCATCTCCGGCAAGGATTACGTATTTTTTGCCCACGAGGATATTGAGGGCTACCTCTATGACGAGACCGAGGAGTTTGTCCGGCCCGAGGCCTGCCAGGACTGTGTGGTGATCCGACCCGGCACCTACGAGGAGGTCTCCGCCATCCTGAAGCTGTGCAACGAGACCAAGACCCCCGTCATCCCCCGGGGCGGCGGCACCGGCGCCTGCGGCGCGGCCATTCCGACGGTGCCCTCCATCATCATGTCCATGGAGCGCTTCCGGGAGATCCTGGAGGTGGATGAGACCAATATGATGGTCACCTGCCAGACCGGTGTCACCCTGGCCAAGCTGAACGAGTATCTGGACGAGCACGTCCACGCCTTGTATTTCCCCTGCCATCCCGGCGACGAGGGCGCCCAGATGGGCGGCATGGCCATCGAGAACGCCGGCGGCGTCCGGGCCGTCAAGCACGGCATCATGCGCAACTATATCAAGGGCATGAAGGTGGCACTGCCCTCCGGCCAGGTTGTCCAGTTGGGGGGCAAGCTGGTAAAGAACAACATGGGCTATGACCTCATGCATCTGCTCATCGGCTCCGAAGGCACTCTGGCGGTGGTCCTGGAGGTCACCCTGAAGCTCTACCCCCGCCTGGATTACACCGGCGCGTTGGTGTGCTCCTTCAAGAACACCGAGGACGCCATCGAGTCCGTGGCCGCCGTTCAGCGCCAGGGCATCATTCCCCTGGCGGTGGAGTACATGGACCGCATGATCGCCGTGGAGACCGCCGAGAAGATCAGCAAGACCTGGCCCATGAGCGACGAGGGCAAGGTGGATCTCATCTATATGGTGGAAGAGGCCACCGAGGACGCCCTCTATGAGACCGCCGGCACCATCGCTGAGACCTGCGAGGCCCATGGGGCTCTGAACTCCGTCATCGCGGAGAACGACAAGGACCAGCGCAACATCCTGGAGGTCCGCTCCAACATCTACGAGATTTTCAAGCCCTATTTTGTGGACTCTCTGGATACCGCAGTGCCCATGGCCCATATCGGAGACCTGATGCGGGACATCGACGCCATTGCCGAGAAGCACCACACTACCTCCCCCCGTGTGGGCCACGTGGCCGACGGCAACTTCCATAACTTCATCATGCTGGAGGACGGCAAGGTGCCCGCCTGGGCTGACGACATGCGCAAGGATATCTATGAAGCGGCCCTGAAGTACGGCGGGACCGTCACCGCCGAGCACGGTACCGGCAAGACCCGCAAGAAGTACATGGATCTCCAGTTCAGCCCCGAAGTCATCGAGATCATGAAGGGCATCAAGCGGACCTTCGACCCCAACGGCATCCTCAATCCCGGCGTGATCGTGGATCTGTAAGAAAACGCTTGATCCCCCATCGGACCGTGTGGAAAGGCGACCGCGCGGCCCCAAAGGAAAACCGGCTCCCGGATTTATTCCGGGAGCCGGTTTTTTGATGGTATCACGTCGGCTGATAGGCCTTGAGCAGTCGGACGGCAAACCTGCGGGTGGCGGCGGTCAGGTTGTATGCCCCGCCCTTGGTGCACCAGTTGTAAACCAGGCCGCGGACGGAGATCATCAGGTATTCGGCGATCTCGTCGGCGCTGTCACCACCGGCCAGTTCGCCCTGTTCCAGCCCTTCCCGAAGCAGCTCGATCAGCACGCCCACCATGCCCTGATGGGGGTCCCGGTTAAAAAAGGGGTTGTCGGTGTTGTAGAGCAGCCGAGTCATCTTCATGTCCGTCAGGTCGCTGTTGTAGTGGGCGTAGTAGTCGAAGAAGGCGAGGATGCGTTCGTATACCGTGCCCTGCGTCAGGGCCGGGGCCACCACCTCGCTAAAGTAGTGGTCCGCCACCCGGTAAGTCTCGTAAAAGACCTCCATTTTGGTGGAGTAGTAGTTGTAGAAGGTCCCGATGGACACGTGGGCCTTGGCCACGATGTCCCGGATCGTGATCTGTTCAAAGTCCTTCTCCGCCAGCAGAGAGACTGCCGCCTCGAAAAGCTTGTCTTTGGTCTGCTCCGCCTGAAGCTGGCGCCGGGTTTTGACCTGGGACGGGAAATCTTCCATGTGCGTTCACCGCTTCCGTTTCTTTTTCCGATTAGTAGGATTATACAGGAAAAACGTCGGACCTGCAAGGCCTGACCTGTGGCATCCCCGCACAATACTGAGCAAGGAAATGCGCCATGTTGCACAAAAATGAACAAGTTCATCTATGGCGGTTGACGGATTGCACAAGGTATGCTACAGTTTTTTCGAACAAGTTCAGTGAATAAAATCATTGGGTGCTTGGAGGGAAAAACATGGCAAAATTCATTACCGCGCAAGAGGCGGCCAAACAGATCCCCGACGGGGCGACGGTGGGCATTGCGGGTATGGGACTGTCGGGCTGGCCGGAGGAGGTCGCCTGCGCCATACGGGACCGCTTTCGGGAGACGGGCCATCCCTGCTCGCTGGAGCTGCACCAGGGCAGCGCCATGGGAGACTGGGGCTACGGCAACCAGTTCCTGGGCTGGGACCGGACCCGGCGCCCGGACGGCCCGGATACGGCCCACGGCAACCGGGGTGTGACTCGCCTGGGGGAGGCCGGAGAGGGGCTGGTCACCAAGTGGAGCGGGGCTCATGTGGGCAGCGCCTTCACGCTGCGGGACCTGGCGGCACAGGACAAGCTGGAGTGCCACTGCCTGCCTCAGGGGGTGGCTGTGAACCTGTGGCGTGAGATTGCCGCCGGCCGGCCCGGTCTGTTCACTAAGGTAGGCTTGGGCACCTTCGTGGACCCCCGGGTGGAGGGCGGCCGGATGAACCGGTGCACCAGGGACAATGTGGCCGAGCTAGTGGAGGTCAACGGCGAGGAGTATCTGTTCTTCAAGAGCTTTCCGCTGCATGTGGCCCTGCTGCGGGGCACGGTGGCGGACGAGAAGGGCAACATCTCCTTCATGCACGAGAGTGTCATCAACGAGGGCCTGGCGGTGGCGCAGGCGGCGCACAACTCCGGCGGTATCGTCATTGTCCAGGTGGAGTACGTTACCAAGGCCGAGACCCTGAACCCCAAGGATGTGAAGATTCCGGGCATTCTGGTGGACTACGTGGTCCAGGCCACCGACCCCATGGCCTGCTGGCAGGCGGAGGGCGTATACTGGGAGCCCTCCTTCTCCGGGCAGATCCGCCGGCCCACCAAGGCCATCCCCCCGCTGCCGCTGACCGAGCGGAAGGTCATCGCCCGCCGGTGTGCCATGGAGGTGCCCGCAGGGGCGGTGCTGAACCTGGGGGTGGGTATGTCCGCCGACGTAGGCAGCATTGTGGCCGAGGAGGGATGCCTGGACCGGGTGACCATGGCCGCCGAGAGCGGTATGATCGGCGGCGTGATGTGTGCCCTGCCCAACTTTGGCAGCAGCTACAACCCCGAGTGCACGCTGGAGCACAACGCCACCTTCGATCTGATCGACGGCGGCGGTCTGGATATGACCTGCCTGGGGCTGGGGGAGTGCGATGCGGCAGGTAATGTCAATGTGAGCAAATTCGGCCCCCGCCTCACCGGCCCCGGCGGCTTCATCGACATCACCAACGCCACGCCCAAGGTCGTGTTCTGCGGCACCTTTATGGGGAAGGCCAAGTACGCCGTGGGAGACGGAAAGCTGACCATCCTCCAGGAGGGGACCATTCAGAAATTTGTCAAGAACGTGGAGCAGATTACCTTTGCCGGGCAGTACGCAAAGCCCAGCCAGGAGGTCCTGTACGTCACCGAGCGGTGTGTGTTCCAGCTCATGGATGGGAAGATGACCCTCATTGAGATCGCCCCTGGCATCGACCTGGAGAAGGACGTGCTGGCCCATATGGGCTTTACCCCCGCAGTCTCCCCAAACCTTAAAACGATGGACCCGGCCCTCTTCCAGGAGACCTGGGGTGGGCTGGCGCAGACCCTTTAAACTCTGCCGAAGATTTTTTCATCAATCAAACATGTCGTCTAGGAGGAACACACATGAGCAGTCTGTATTTCAACGAGGATCACGAAGGCATCCGTGAGATGGCGAAGGATTTCGCCGAAAAGACCCTGGCTCCCATCGCGGGGGAGATCGACAAAACCGAGGCATTCCCCATGGACGTGGTGAAGACCATGGCAGACATGGGCTTTCTGGGACTGAAGATCCCCGAGGAGTACGGCGGTCTGGGCCTGGATATGCGCAGCTATGTCTGCGTCATGGAGGAGATCGCCAAGAAGTGCGCCACCGCCACTCTGTTCATCTCTTCGGCCAACTCCCTG